>USSR01000437.1 GCA_900557355.1 uncultured Bacteroides sp. | reverse complement strand
TATCTGCGGGGATACAGCATCGACTGCGTCATTGTCAGTTTTGTGTTCTGTATAAATTCCTACTTCAGCGGACAGGGAAATTTACTGTTCCCGATGATTCACAGTCTGATAGCGACTTTCTTGTTCCGCATTCCATTGTCATACTGGCTCAGCCAGATAGACAGTTCATCACTGTTCATCATGGGCTTTGCTCCACCCATCTCGACAGTGGTTTCGCTGCTGATATGTATCTGGTATCTGAGATATAGTCAGAAAATCAAATGAGGAGTTATGCCCGATACTCATTCGGGCTTACCCCTACCACCTTCTTAAACAAACGGCTTAAATGATGCGGATACTTGAAGCCCAGTTCATAGGCAACTTCGCTGACGGTTTTATTCTCATCATAGAGCCGTTCCTTTGCTTTTTCTATCACAAAGAGTTGAATGGACTCCTGAGCAGACTTTCCGGTTTCTTTCTTAATCAAATCACCAAAGTAATTGGCAGAAAGATGCAGTTTGTCCGCGGCATATTGCACAGACGGCAAACCGACTGTTTGCGGCTGGTCTGATTCAAAGTAGTCACTGAGCAGATTCTCAAAACGAACCAGGATATCTTTATTCAGACTTTCACGGGTAATGAATTGGCGGTCATAGAAACGCTGGCAATGGTTCAACAAAAGTTCAATGGTAGAAGCGATAATACTTTTACTATGCTTATCTATGGCTCGTTCCAGTTCCTCCTGTATCTCCAGATAACAGTTAAGGATAATCTGACGCTCACGCTCGGACATGTGCAAAGCTTCATTCGCTTCATAAGAGAAAAAACTGTAGTCTTTCATCTTGCGTCCCAATGATGTGCCCCGCAATAAATCAGGATGGAATAGTAACGCCCACCCTTGAGGATTCAATGTTTCTTTGTCATCATCCACACCTGCCACCTGTCCCGGAGCGACAAAAACCAGCGTACCTTCCTGATAATCGTAGGTGCTACGCCCATAAGACAACTCCCCACATTTAAGCTGTTTCAGGAAGATGCAATAAAAGCCGAAATTCTTGCGCCCGTGCTTTAATGACTTCAGTGTTGAAAAGTCGACCACACTAACGAGCGGATGCAATGTCTCCACTCCTACCGCCATATTATACTCATGAATTGTATTCAACTTTACGATTGCTCCCATATTCTTCTTTATTTTATCCGATGACAAAAATAGAGGTTTTCTCTTAGCTTTCAAACATCCGTATCATTAAATCTGTAATATTGGTATGAGAAACTGTAATCTGTATATACGCCTCATTTTCAAGTATTCAAAAAAGATTCTGAAACCGTAATTATGGTTTGCAAAGCAGTAATCTGTCTATTTACAAACGCTATCTCACAGCTTACCTTTGCAACATCAAAAACATAAAGAATAATCCTCTATCTCTTGATAGAATCAAACTTTAAAATTAGCATAGTATGAGAACAAGAATTATTTCACTAATCGTAATTGCAATGACAACATTAAGTATGAATGTACAAGCACAGGACTCCTCTACGGACAAAAAAGTATTGGTAGCCTATTTCTCCCGCTCGGGAAACACACGCGCAGTAGCCGACCACATCAAAAGCCTCACTGGAGGAGATATGTTCGAAATTCAGGTAGCCAAACCGTATCCAGAGGAATACCATGCCTGCACGGAAGTAGCCAAGAAAGAAAAAGAGGACAATGCAAGACCAACCCTCAAAACCAAGGTTGAGAACATGGCATCCTATGACGTCATCTTCATCGGTTACCCCAACTGGTGGGGAACGATGCCGATGCCCATCCTGACCTTCCTGGAAAGCTATGACTTCAACGGCAAAGTAGTAATCCCCTTTTGCACACATGGCGGAGGTGGCGAACAAAACTGTTTCAAGGATTTCGTGAAGCACATCGGCAAGGCAGACAGCAAGCAAGGTTTCCTTATCAGTGGCGGACAAGCCTCATCCGCCCGTCCGCAAGTGGAAAGCTGGTTGAAAGGACTTAAATTAATACAATAATCTGCAATGTCCGAGGATTAACAGCCCTATCAATTGTTTTTATAACAAACCAATAAAAAGATATAGTATGCAAACTGTAAAATTAAATAATGGCATAGAAATGCCTATTCTGGGTTTTGGCGTCTATCAGATTGAAGACCAAGCACTCTGCGAACAATGTGTGTATGATGCCATCGAAGCCGGTTACCGCTCCATAGATACAGCCGCCGCTTATTATAATGAAGAGGCTGTGGGAAAAGCAATCAAACGTAGCGGAGTTCCCCGTGAAGATTTGTTCATCACTACCAAACTGTGGATTTCGGATGCCGGTTATGATAAGGCAAAGAAAGCCTTTGAGGCATCCATGAAGCGCCTGCAACTCGATTATCTGGATTTATACCTCATCCATCAGCCGTTCAATGACTATTACGGTTCATGGCGTGCAATGGAGGAATTATATAAAGAAAGCCGCATCCGTGCCATCGGCGTCAGCAACTTTATGCCGGACCGTTTGGCTGACTTGATTCAGTTCAACGAAATCGTTCCTGCTGTCAATCAAGTGGAAACCAATCCTTTCAATCAGCAGATTGAAGCTGAAGTATTCATGAAAGAGAAACGTTTGCCGAAGGAAAGAACGATTTATTCCGGAATGAAACGCTGGCGGCAATCGCGGACAAGTATCACAAATCTATCGCCCAAGTGGTGTTGCGCTGGCTGATACAGAGAAATGTAGTGGTTATCCCAAAGTCCATCCGCAAAGAACGCATCATTGAGAATTTCAATGTATTCGATTTTGAACTGGCTAAAGAAGATATGGAGAAAATAGCTGCATTGGACACTAAGACAAGTTGTTTCTTCTCCCACCGTGATCCGAAGATGGTGGAATGGTTGGGTGGGCTGCACTAAGAAATCTAAAGAACATTTGCATCCAATCGGCATATTAGTTACTTTTGTAGAGTGTTTTATAAATCAAAGCAATATGAATAGAACAGATATACAAAATGGCTCTTATGCTGATTGCCCTATCCGGATGATACTGGCCCGCATCAGTGATAAATGGTCTATACTGACACTTTTCACCTTGACACAGGCCCCCGTAATGCGGTTTAATGAGCTACAGAAGACAATACCGGACATTTCACAAAAGATGCTGACCGTTACACTCCGCACATTAGAAGAAGATGGAATTGTGAGAAGACAGATTTACGCTCAAGTGCCGCCTAAAGTGGAATATTCGCTGACGGACAGGGCCATGTCTCTGTTACCGCATATCAACTCCCTGATTTCATGGGCACAAGAGAATATGAACGACATTATCAATGACAGGAAAAGGCGAAGGGATAAATAACGTTGCCTATAAAAAAGCACATTTCTTCCCAAGCCGACGAATGTTCACGCCGAACTACACATTTATATACACTATGAAAATCCACATTTGTTTTTTACTGCTTTTGGCAGTCGGTAGCCTGTCTGCCCAGAATGTATGCTTATCTGGAATCATTCAAGCAATGGCTTTATCCCAATCTGAATAACCTGATGAAGAGAGGAGTTTCGGTTCGTGCTCCCTTTGAAATTGCAGACAGAAGATAAGCTTCAGCAACTCTTCTATCCATGCCTATTCTCACTATGATGAGAAAAGATTCTCATAAGAGTGAGAATAAATTCTCATCATAACGAGAATAAATTCTCACCGCAACGAGAAAGTTATCATAAAATACCCTCTCTGTCCTCCGTCAGGCATCCCAGTCGTATTGATCTATATATTCATCAAACACAGGTTGCCCTGTAATTCCACGGCTGAGGAAAATCCGGCGAATAGATTCTTGTTCGACTAACTATGAAGGCAATATACAAAGTTGAAAGGTATCTAGTCGTAAGTAAGATTCGGTTTCATATCAATTGTTTTAAGAATGTTTTATTCAGTGAAAAGGTAAGTTTTTTTAAGGACAAATATTCTAATAACAGGTAATTTATAAATTTGTGGAAGAAAAGCCGCTATTATTAATTTTGATAGCGGCTTTTTGTCTATTTTTGCCAGCATATTTGAGTATTACCCCCAACAAATCATAAATCTTAATACCAGAATTAATGAAACACACACTTTTATTCACTTTGACACTCATTGTATCAATCAACTGCAATACGGTTGCTGCACAACAACAAGACACGGTTTTCGTCTCTAACTTCGGGGCGCATGTTTATTCTTACACAAACAGTGTTACCAACATACAGGCTGCGATTAATGAATGTAAACGAACAGGCGCTCATGTGCTTTCTTTTGAAAAAGGCCGTTATGACATCTGGCCTGAAGGAGCGATACGCAAAGAATATTTCATCACGAATACTTCGACCGAGCAAGAGTGCCCTTCCAAAGTAAAAACAATCGGCTTGCTATTTGAAGATATGAAAGACCTGATAATCGAAGGCAAAGGAGCGACTCTTATGTTTCATGGCAAAATGACAACTATCGCCCTGGAACATTGCAAGAACTTGACCTTTCAGAATTTACAGGTCGACTTTGAACGCCCTGCGGGATCAGAAATAACGTTTACGCAGGTAAATAGAAATGAAGTGGAGGTGAAGGTGCATCGTGATACCCGTTATGAAATAGTAAACGACCGGATGAACCTTTACGGTGAAGGCTGGAGGTCTAACCGGAACCATTGCATAGAATATGATCCTGCGGACGAAACATTCCGCTACAGTCAGGGTTGGAATGTACTGTCTGCATCCAAAGCGAAAGAAATAGCGCCGAACGTAATACATTTCAACGTTCAGAAAGAATATTCCCCCAAAGTGGGCAACACACTGACCATTCGTGATATTATCCGTGACCAGGTGGGATGGTTTATTTTTGAAAGTAGCGACATTACCCTCAGTCAGATTCAGATGCATTATATGCACGGGTTGGGCATAGTGAGCCAATACACACGCAACATAACGATGGATAGAGTGAAATGCATGCCTCGTAAAGGAAGTGACAGATTACTGGCCGCTTCTGCCGACATGATGCATTATTCGGGATGCAGCGGAAAAATAAGAATAGACAGTTGCTATTTTGCCGGGGCGCAGGACGATCCTATAAATGTTCATGGCACTAACCTCCGCGTTGTGGAGAAGCTCGACGGACATACCGTGAAGCTACGTTTCATGCATGGACAGAGCTACGGATATAATGCCTATTTTGAGGGTGACACCGTAGCTTTTGTAAGAGCGTCTACTATGGAAAGGTTTGCCTCTGCCTGTATTGCTTCTGTAAAGCGGCTGACAGACCGCACTGTAGAAGTTGCTTTCGACCGTGATATTCCCAAAGAACTGGAATTAAACCATGATTGTGTGGAGAACATCAGTTGTACGCCCGAGGTAGAGATTCGCAATTGTTATTTTACAAGAACCAGTACGCGGGGAACCTTGATGACTACTCCCCGAAAAGTAATCATTGCGAATAACACCTACTATAAAACAGGCATGAGCGCTATTCTTATCGAAGGAGATGCCGAGGGCTGGTATGAATCGGGACCTGTAAAAGATGTGTTGATTCAAAATAACATTTTTATCGACTGTGCCTATAATGGTGGTCCTGAATATGCGGTAATAGCATTGAACCCTTCCAATACCATTATTGATGCAGCGCATCCGGTACATAGAAATGTACGCATCATAGGCAATACTTTCCAAACATTCGGCAACCCGGTTTTATATGCCAAAAGTACAGAAGGATTGGTCTTCAAAGATAATAAAGTTACATCCACTTTGTCGCCTGGTGATGCACTCCAAAAACCGGTATTTATACTGAATGGTTCTAAGAATGTGACAATCAAGGGCAATATCCTGAAGGGAACCTTCCGGGAGAATATCGTTTTCAGAAATATGAAAAAGGAATTTATCAAGACCGACTTATAAATAGACTATATACCTTATATCAAAAACAATAAAAATACCACGATAATGAGAAAAAAACATTTGCTTTTTATTTTCGCCTTATTTACTATTGTCGCAGGACATGCACAGAGTATAGACTACACTAAAGGATTTTCTATCTGGTTCGACACTCCTAATACTCTG
>USSR01000436.1 GCA_900557355.1 uncultured Bacteroides sp. | reverse complement strand
CTCTTTCCTTTTATAGTGATAACGGTTGGAGAGAATCATCAATAGGCAGTAATGGAAATTTCAATGGTGTATACCTACAAGCTTATGGTAGTTTCAAGTGTGGTGATTGGAATATTTTTGAGCAGAAAAGTAATACTCCGATGCTTACCGTTTTTAATGGGAGCTTAGATATCGGACATCATAATCGTTTTATGAATCGTTTTTGGATTCGTTATAATGCAAACGTAAGAATTGGTAATTATAATAACATCAATGAAAGATCTTGGTTGAGAGCTGATGAACAAATTACTATAGGTGATTATAATCAAATCTCTTATAATGTAATGATTTGGGATACTAATACACATAATATATATACACCATCAAAAAGAAGAGAGTTAACAGAAAAATATTATCCGTTTTTTGGATATGAATATGAAAAGCCTTCAACGAAACCTGTCAAGATAGGTTCTGATTGCTGGATTGCCCAAAATGCTGCAATATTAAAAGGAACAGAGTTGGAGGATGAAGTGATTGTAGGTTTTTGTACCATATTGTTAGGTACAAGTATCCCTTTCGGAACTACGGTGGTGAATAAGGTAGAATACCGATTTGTGTAAAATATAGACTTAATAGATATATGTGTTTAATTTAATTTATTGATTATGAGTAATTTACCCCCCCCACCCCACCACACACATGCACACCCAACGCACGCCCACCCAGATTTTCGTTTGTGCTCCCTGTGTTTAAAGCAAAATATTTGTCTGAATCTATAGATAGCATATTGAATCAGACTATGAGTGATTTTGAATTGATTATCGTAAATGATCAATCTCCAGATGATATTGATTCTATAGTGTTTTCTTTTAACGATAGTCGTATTCAATATGATATAAATGAAAAAAATATAGGTGGTACGGATTTAATATTGAATTGGAATAAGTGTTGTCAAAAGGCTGTAGGAGACTATCTGATATTAGCGTCTGATGATGATGTTTATAGTCCTGATTTTTTAGATGAAGTTTCCTGTTTACTAGAGCGATTTCCTAAAGTTAGTTTGGTGCCTGGTAGAGTACGTT
Organism: uncultured Bacteroides sp.; assembly: GCA_900557355.1. Lineage (GTDB taxonomy): Bacteria > Bacteroidota > Bacteroidia > Bacteroidales > Bacteroidaceae > Bacteroides. The sequence goes on along the minus strand of USSR01000436.1, from coordinate 4,987 downwards.
CTATTAATGAAGAAGGTGCAGAAGTAGAGAAAGATCATCTGTTTCCCATTTATATGCCACAAGATGATTTTTTATATTATGCATCACGTGGAATGATTTCTGTACAAGCCCAATATGTCTATAATCGTGAAAAATTTATGAAAAGAGGTGGATTTATAAATTTTCCTTTCGCATGGAATTCTGATGCGGCAACCGCTTATATGATGTCTGACGGAGGAGTATTAAGTACCCCTTCTATAGTATTCACGTTTCGTAAATCGTCCATTCATATCACTGGTGATGGCAGTATAAAAAAACAGGATAGTGAAATTGACTGCTGACTATCTATATTGGGGATGGGTTCATACATTCGTTTCACAACTATCTGTGAAAAATTATAAGACTAAGTTTTTTGAGGATGTCTCTTATCATAAATTGCAAATTCAATTTGATATTTTATTGTCTGGAATCCCTTTTTCAAAATTATCAGTATGGAGAAAATATTGTTTTCAAAACAAGTATCTTTCTCGTTCAAGAAAGATTAAGATATTTCTTCATGCTGTATTTTGTCAAATAACACATTCGTGATATGTTGTATGGTTTTGAAAATGCCTTTTATGATTCGGCATCTGTATATAAGTTAAAGGATACGAATCAGCGGGTTTATGTAAAAGATGTATTGGAATCATTGTCTGCTATCATGCCATCTTTTAAAGAATATCGTTTCTATTTTTTCTGTGCTACAGCAAACATAGAACCGGATTCCATGAATGATGCCTTTCCTCGTAAAATTCTTATTCAGTGGGAAGATCAATTAGGAACGGAACCATCTGTAAAGGTCATGTCTTCTTTTGTTTGTGTGTTTAAAACACATCTTCGGAAAAAAAGCGAAAAATATTCCAATTTGTTTTCTTATCCTTTGGGTATTCCTTATAAAATAAAGGAACAGCCTTTTGTTCCTATATTGGATAGAAAGTATAATGTTTTTTATTCTGGCAATTTGAATAAAAATCGAGTTCCTTTTTATGAAGCTTTAGCAAGGGGTAGATGGTCGATAAAAAGAAGGTTGGCTATTCCTATCTTAAAATTGGCAGCTAGATATGAATATGATAAAAAATGGAGAAATTTTTCATTAAGACTGAAAAGTTTAGTTTTTAAGATTGGTGCCACTCATTTTGATGATATTTTTGATGCATCGTATATTGAATTTACACGGTCTTTTGAGGCGGGATTGACTCCGGATAAATATGGAACGCTTTTGGCAAATTCTAAAATCATCTTATCGCCTAAAGGATTTTTTAATACTGAATGTTTTAGGTTTTATGAGGCACTTAGGCAAGGCTGTATTGTGATAACAGAAAAGTTGCCTGCTACTGCATATTATCATCCGGAGAATTATATAGAAGTGGAATCTTGGGATGGTATAGATAAATTAATTCAAGCACTTCTTACTGATGATAGTAGGATGGAGAAACTCTCTTTGAAAGGAAGAATATATTATCAGAATACTCTTTCTCCAATGGGAGTCGCAAAATATATTGTTTCTAAAATTAATGTATATTGATTCAAACAATCTTTACTATTTAATTATGCGTATAGAATCACTTGATATTTTAAAAGGGATAGGTATTATCCTTGTGGTAGTTGGTCACATGATTGGGAATCAACTATATATCCGTCCATGGATATATGCATTTCACATGCCTCTTTTTTTCATGCTATCGGGATACTGCTTCAATATAGCGAAGCATCCTCAATTGCTACCGTTTGCTGTAAGTAGGTATTGGACACTTCTCGTTCCTTGTGTTCTATATACGGTGGTTAGTCTTGTAGTTTCTCCGGAATATATTTGTGAAGGGAGATATTATGAACTGAAGATATTGCTTCCCGGCGCACTTTGGTTTCTTCCAATATTATTTATGGTAGAAGTTCTAGGGTATAACGTGGCTCGCTTTAAGGGGAAGGTAAAAATATTTATCATATTACTGTGCGTGGTCTTAGCTGCTTGCTTTCGTTTTTGGGAATTCCCTTTAACATATAGGCTTATTCAAATTCCAATGTGTCTTTTGTTCTATCTAATAGGAAATTCATTGAGAAAATATGCTATTGTTGAGAGGTTTTTGATGAATAGCAATTGGATGCCTTTGTGGAAATATTGTTTGTTGGGTTTGTCGGTGTGTGTTTTGACTTATGTATATGTGAGAACTGATGCGTTAAAACATAATCAGGAAATTTTAAACTATTTTGAGATAGGGATGGTTCTTGCTTGTTTCAGTGCTATTGTCGGCGTAGCTTCGTTCTCGGTTTTTTCTATGAAAAGAATGCCTAAATTAGGAAATGTATTGATATATATAGGTAGAAATACATTGATAATTATGTCTGTTCAGGGTATATTTATATCATTAGCTGATTATTTTTTGCGTCCATTGATACCGTCGTTTGCTATCGGTAAGTTAGTTCAGTTTATTTTTGTATTTTCCTGCTGTTTGATAATGATACCACTAATCAATAAATACATTCCTGTACTAGCCGGTAAAGGGATAAAACATCGTTCACTTTAATTAAATATGTTTCTTTCAGTTATTATTCCTGTATACAACGTAGAACCTTATTTGCATCGTTGTATTGATAGTGTCATAGCCCAAGATATGGGTGATGAAATAGAATTGCTGTTGGTGGATGACGGTAGCAAAGATGCATCGGGGGCAATATGTGATGAATATGCATCGAAGTATAGTTGGATTCATGCCTTTCATATTCCCAACGGAGGAGTAGGCAATGCGCGTAATTATGGTATTGAACATGTTCAAGGTGAATACTTTACTTTTATAGACTCGGATGATTTTCTTGATCCCGGTCTTTATAAAGAAGTGTTGAGATTGCATCGTCAAAATCCTTCAGATGTATATGTATTTGGTTATAAAGATTATCCTATCGACGGCAGCGGTGGACATGTGTTGAAACAATGTCGGTGTGACAATGCCGAATCGTTGGCGCAGTTATATTTGGATATGAAACGGAACTATCTGATGTTTCCGGTTGTCAACAAATTTTTTAATTTTGTTGACAACCGGAATTCCCGGTTGTCAACAAATCTCCACTATTTTGAGGATTGCCTCTTTGCTCTTGATTGTCTGGGCAGAGCAAAATCTGTAGGAGTGATTGACCAGATTGCTTATAATTATGTGCATCATCCGGGAGAACATTTAGGTGGAAAATATACCGAGCCTAGAGTGATTGTCGAAGTGGCACGTGAATTGAAGAGGCGAAGTGACTTACTTCCTCAAAGTGATGAACTGACTCAATATACAATTCTTGAATATTATAATAACATGCTTCATGCGGTTGATAGCAGCCGTGGCATAAAGCAAAGATTACAATATATACGCATACTTTTGAGAGAAATCGAAACACTTGGTTTCAAGACTGAATTCAAGAAGTATCTAGGCAGGAGAAAGATGCTGATACGGTTCTCCACTCCTGTGAGTGTACTTTTGATGTGTCTCTTACGTAATTTAATCCTAAAATTCAGATGATATGTATCAAAATTATAAAGTTGTAGTGAATACGGCTGCAGGTCGCCGCCGTTATATGCAATATTTGGTTCCTCCCATTTTGAATGCTGATATTGTAGATCGGTATGATATATGGGTTAATACTCACAATATGGTGGATATTGAGTTCTTTAAAAAGCTTGCGAAGAAATATCCGAAAGTTAATTTGGTGTGGCAACCGGACGGAGTCGTTAATGGTATTGCGAGCATTAATGCATTTTATCGTGATTGTTGTGACAAAGATACTATTTATATGAAACTTGATGATGATGTGGTATGGTTTGAACCGGAATTATTCGAGAAGATGGTAAAGTTTCGTGTGGATAATCCAGAGTATTTTTTAGTATCACCGCTCGTAATCAATAACGCTTTGTCTACTTATCTTTTACAGGTGCATAATAAAATCAAGTTGGATAAGTATTATATGAGTATCTGTATGGAGAGGACTATTAGTTTGGACGGTTGGTTTGCAGCGGATTTGCACAATTGGTTCATGGAGAAGTATCTTACTACTGGTAAGTATCAAGAGTTATATGTTGGTAAACATCCTATGGCAATGGGGCGTTTTTCAATCAACTGTATTTTATGGTTTGGTGGTGAAATGGCTGAATTCAAGGGCGAAGTGCCTGGAGATGATGAAGAGTTTTTGAGTTGTATCAAGCCAACTCAACTAGGCAAAGCTAACTGCTTTAATGGTGATGCGCTGATTGCTCATTTCGCTTTTGGAACTCAACGGGAAGGACTCGATAAGATGGATATTCTGAATCGATATGGTAATATATTGCATGAATTATGGAAGCAAGATGAAACAATGCGTAAGATCGATGTTTCTGTACAACAAATGATGGAGGAAGTGGAAACGCGTGAGGATGAATTGAGCGCTCTTCCATCTCCATACAGGCATGTGCCTAAAGAAAGAGAAACTTTTGCAATGCGTTGGGGAAAGAAACTGCCGGAAAAGGTGAGGTGCGCCATCAGAGAGTTGCAACGTAAACGGCAATATAAATTCATAGAGAGATGAAAAATACGATAAAAAAAGTAATGCCCATGCGGCTTGTTACTTTGGTCAGATGTGTGAAGAGCCATCGTGCTGAAGGTAAAATGGACATGATACTTGGAGGTTTAAAGGATTTTCAGTGTCAAAAGTGGGTGTATTCGCACGCTAAGGATGAAGAGACAGCCTATCTTGAACAGTTGGAAAAGATATGCCGTAAGATTGAAATCGATGAAAACAATTATTTCTTTTATCCATATTCCAAGACGCTTCACCGCTTTTTCCCCACGCACGCTATGAACATTTTAAGCATTACTCCGGCTTATGAAGAGGTGCTTGCGACAGACTTTGCTGCAATGGGAGAAAATAGAGTGGTGCGAGCGTTGAAAATCTTAGTTGACAGAGTGACTGAAAAGCAATCTTGCGTAGTGCGTTTTATGGAGGTGACACGCCTTTTTTC
>USSR01000435.1 GCA_900557355.1 uncultured Bacteroides sp. | reverse complement strand
CTTACAAATGTAACTGAACTCAAATATTTATCTTTATCCATTTTGGCTATGACCTTTTCTAAAAGAGCTTTTAATACTTCTGCATTATTATTCCTTATATAATAGTTATTAATAACTGCTTCCCGCTTTTTATATTCCAGCGGTATAAAACCTACAACTTCTTTTCCATCCACTGCAACAAACCACACAAAACTTTCCGACGTACGGAAAGGATAATTATAGTTCTGTTTTAAGACTTCCGGATTCATTACTAAAGGAGCTACAAGTTGATACAACCGTTTCTCCGTACCTTGCAATTCTATTATTTGCGTCATAGCTATCTGTTATTTATTATGGTTTGAGTTTAATTCCCACCATAAAATAGTGCAGACAAAATTAAATAAAAAAAGAATAGAGACAATAAAGAATCAAGAAATTAATAAAATTATATTTATTAAACACATTATCTTAAACTACAGTATATTTCTATAAAATTACTTATTGGGGTTGCATACCAAGGTAGTTACCGCAAACAGATGTACTATTCGGCACCGCAATATATCAACAATAGAAAATCAAAACGGGTTGACAAGGGAACTCACATTCTGACACTTTGCATTTTTAATCTATTGAGAATCCCATATTCCCGGGTTGATACCCACAAAGATGAAAATACGCCAATAAAAAATGGGAAGAAGCAGATTTTGAGATAAATATCGAAATCATGACATTTTTTTTAGAATGAAATATCCCCTGAAAAGTGCACAAATAAGCATATAATCCGGATGCCGTAGCCCTTTTACCTATAAGTAGTAACCTTTTTACCTGTAAGTAGTAACCCTTTTACTTGTAAGTAGTAACCCTTTTACCCATAAGCAATAACCTTTTTTGCATAAATCCCCTGAAATCCGGAAAAATATGCAGAAAATGCGCATTATTATTATTCGTTTATCCAAAAAATACGCCGGAATGCGATTATTTTTGAAGTAACAAGTCATGAAAATAAAGAATACTGTGACAAAATGACACAAATTTCTTTCCTATGGTAACACTTTCCAAAGACTATAAATTATCAGATTTCCTCTAATGCATAATATTGATAATCACGGAGAACTGTTTGAAGAAACTGCTCTTGATTACCATCACGGGGAGTTATGGTAAGAAGTTCCTGGACTTTCTTTGCCAATTGTGCAATGCGGTGCACACGGTCTTTCTTGCCGTCCTGCAATGTCCGGGTAATAACATTTATTTGCTCCAGCGACAAATCGGCTGCTTGTGGATAAGTGGGACGATAATCTTTCGTCAGATAATCAAACTCATCAAGGCTGACATGAATCTTGCGATAGTTCTGTTCTTTGATAACCATGGTCCCGGCTGCAAGATCCCCCATTCGCTGACTGTTCTTCGTTAATAGTACCACCAATAGTCCGAAACCACCGGTAAGCAGACTATCAATCGGAAAGAGAAGCCAACGAAGCAAATAAGAACTAATGCCGGGCGTAGAGCCATCTGCCTTCACTACACGAATGTTCATCAGATTTTTCCCAAAACTTCGTCCATGATTGAACATTTCACATAGAAACGAATAGCCTAATACCGGCAGATAGACTACAATCATAATAAGAATCATTATAAAATCCGACGAGATTCGGAGTGTAGAAAGCAGGGTAGCCGTTGCATATACATAGAAACCTATCAGAATAAAATCGATCACCAACGCAATGAGTCGTTCGCCAATACTCGCAGGTGTTTGGCTGATACGAACAAATTGCCCGGTAATAATTGTAGTTTCTGCCATTTTTGATTAAACATTTTTTGTATATCGTTGCAAATATATCATTATTCTCTTACTTTTGTTATTGATTTCAGACAAAACTTATTTGGAACCTTTGGAAAAGCATGAAAGAAGTAACGTTTATCCGTCGGAATATCGATAAATGGAAAGAAGCCGAGAAGGTAGTGGAACAAGCAACAAACTTGTCTCCCGACCGGCTTGCCGATGTATATACGGACCTCACTGCCGATCTGGCGTTTGCACAAACGCACTTTCCTACTTCACGTATTTCCATTTACCTGAACAACCTTGCTTCTGCACTACATAACAAGATTTACCAGAACAAGCGTGAGAAATGGACGAGGATCATCACCTTTTGGACACAAGAAATCCCACAGATCATGTATGATGCCCGTCGGGAACTATTGGTTTCATTGATCATTTTTACCGTCAGCGTGCTGATTGGGGCAGTTTCTGCTGCGGGTGATCTCGATTTCGTCCGTTTGATTCTGGGGAACGGCTATGTGGACATGACCTTAGATAACATAGCCAACGGTGAGCCAATGGCAGTGTATAACGGCTCTTCCGAAGTTCCTATGTTCCTGGGAATCACACTAAATAATATTATGGTTTCTTTCTATTGCTTTGCCATGGGAATCCTAACAAGCTTTGGTACAGGATATATGCTTTTCAATAATGGAGTTATGATCGGCGCATTCCAGATGTTCTTTTTCCAGCATGACTTACTTTGGGAATCCATGCTTGCCATATGGCTGCATGGGACACTTGAAATCTGGTCTATTATTGTTGCCGGAGCTGCCGGACTGGCTTTGGGCAATGGATGGCTTTTCCCCGGAACATATTCAAGACTGGAATCGTTCAAAAGAGGAGCCAAAAGAGGAGTGAAAATAGTTGTAGGTACAATCCCCATATTCATAATGGCAGGATTTATCGAAAGTTTCATCACGCGCCATACCGAATTACCGAATATACTGAGACTCAGCCTGATCCTCATTTCTCTTGCATTTATTATATTCTACTATATTTATTTACCTAATAAGAAACGACATGGAATCACAAAAGCCTAAAATTGCAATGTATGTGAAACGCTCTTTCGGAGAGAAGTTAAATGCATCTTTTGATTTTATAAGGGAGAACTGGAAGCTGATGCTAAAGTTTACCACATATCTGCTTTTACCACTCTGTCTCATCCAAGCCCTGAGTCTAAATGGTATGATGAAAGGGATGGAAAGTATAGCGGAGGGCATGGATATTTCTTCCGATACGGCTCTCCTTATCTCATTCCTCTCATACTATGGCTTGTTTGCACTTCTTCTCATAATAGGAACTGTATTGCAAGCTTCGCTGATATATGCAATGATCCGGACCTATAATGAACGCGAAGAGCGCCTGCAAGGTATTACCTTGAAAATGCTGACACCTTTGTTGTTCCATAACATCAGAAGATTATTCATCATTGTACTTTTCGGATTACTATTAACAGTATGTGTTAGTTTTATATTAGGCGCTTTAAGCGTCATGTTCTTCCCTATCACGTTTTTATTTGCTCTCATTGCAATAGTTTTTGCCGTGCCACTTGCCCTCTGGGCACCTATCTACTTATTCGAAAATATTTCCATAATGGAAGCATTTAAGAAAACTTTCCGTCTAGGCTTTGCTACCTGGGGAGGTGTCTTCCTTATTTCTTTAGTCATGGGAATCATAGCCGGTATACTACAGGGAGTCACCTTGGTGCCCTGGTATGCAGCTACAATTGTAAAAATACTCTTCACTATGAGTGACGTAGGAAGTGAAGCAACCGTATCAGTAGGATATAGTTTCATGCTCTATCTACTGGCAGTAGTGCAAGCATTCGGTGCTTATCTAGCAATGATTTTCACATTTGTGGGATTAGCCTATCAATACGGGCATGCATCCGAAAAGATGGATAGTGTAACGATAGAAAGTGACATTGATAACTTTGACAAACTCTAAATCAATCTAAATGACTCTTTCTCCGACTGATACATTGGTTTGTGATACTACGCAACTTGCTGTGTGGCAATCTGACGCAGACTACAACTACAACCGTGAGTTGATAGCCCCCGAAGTGAATATATTCGAATGGCTCAACAGGTGGTTCGGAGAAATATTGCAGAGTATATTTGGCAGTCAGTTTGCTGAAGATTATTCAAAAACGATTCTGATAAGTGTTGCTGTCCTCATGCTGTTACTGATCGGCTGGTTCATTTATAAAAAAAATCCGGCAATATTCATACGTTCCCGCAAGAATGCTTTACCTTACAGTGTGGGGGAAGATACCATTTATGGAGTTGATTTTGCCCTAAAAGCAGCCTCTTCCCTTTCCCGCCACGATTACAGGGAAGCAATCCGACTGCTATATTTGCAAACATTGAAGCAACTCAGTGACGAAAAACGTATTGACTGGCAACTCTATAAAACGCCTACACAATATATTTATGAAGTACGGATGCCTGCATTTCAGAGGTTAACCCATCACTTTTTGCGAGTGCGCTATGGAAACTTTGAAGCAACGGAAGAATTATTCCAGACCATGCTATCCTTACAGGGAGAAGTCAAGAAAGGAGGCATTGTATGAAAGGAAATCACTTGTTTATCATCTGTATTGCCATCTTTTTACTCTTAATGTTCGCGATAGAATGTAGATTACCCAAAAAGTTTGTATGGGCTCCTAGTTTCAGCCACTACGATAAACAACCTTTCGGATGTGCCGTTTTCGACAGTTTGCTATCTACGTCGTTACCAAAGGGGTATTCTTTATCTCGAAAAACCTTTTATGAACTGGAACAGGAAGACACAATCTCTCGTAGAGGCATATTAGTAGCCACTAATAACCTGTCTCTGACAGATGTGGATGTAGAAGCAATACTAAAGATAGCAAAACGGGGAAATAAGATTATGCTGGTGAGTAACTCTTTCAACAGAAATTTAGAAGATACATTGGATTTTAATAGCAGTTATTCCTACTTTAGCCCAGCATTATTAAAGAAATATGCTGCTGCATCATTGGAGAAAGACACTCTCCTCTGGGTAGGAGATTCTGCCATATATCCCCGGCAATCCTTTAATTTCTATCCTCAACTGTGTTCTTCTTACCTCGTGCCCGACTCGCTTCCGGCTAAGGTACTGGCAGAAAAGGCCATTTCGCTTGATAATCTAAAATATGATTTTGGAATAGACATGGACTCCATATCTACTGATACTATTGTCAGTGTCCCGGTTGCCTTGTCCTATCCATGGGGAAAAGGCGAAATAATCCTGATCTCTACTCCCCTGCTCTTTACTAATTATGGAGTATTAGATGGAAAAAATGCTACTTACATTTTCCGCCTATTATCCCAAATGGGAGATTTACCCATTGTCCGCACCGAAGGTTACATGAAGCAAACGGCCCAAATACAGATGTCCCCTTTCCGGTATTTCCTTTCTCAAAGACCGCTGAGATGGGCTTTGTATTTGACGATGTTCACCATTATCCTCTTCATGGTATTCACCGCCCGAAGGAGGCAACGGGTAATTCCTATCATCTACCAACCGGAAAACAAATCGCTGGAATTTACCGAACTGATAGGAACTCTTTATTTTCAAAAGAAAGATCATGCCGACTTGGTGCATAAAAAGTATATCTACTTTGCAGAAGAATTGAGAAGAGAAATTCAGGTAAATATAGAGGAAGTAGCAAATGACGAACACTCTTTCAGCAGAATAGCCCAAAAGACCGGCATGAATACAGAAGAGATCAGTGAGCTTATCCGTTCCGTCAGACCAGTGATTTATGGAGGGTGCACTATTTCTGTAGAGCAGATGAAGTATTTTATTGATAAGATGAATGAAATAATAGATCATATATAAAGAAGAAATTTATGGAAGAGAATATTGAAAGACGAGTAGATTTGACTCTCTTTTCCGAGAAGATACAAGAGTTGAAAGACCAGATTGCATCTGTCATCGTAGGTCAGGAGCAAATGGTGGACTTGGTATTGACTGCCATTTTAGCAAATGGGCATGTCTTGATAGAAGGTGTGCCGGGAGTAGCAAAAACACTGCTGGCCCGTCTGGTTGCCCGCCTGATTGATGCGGATTTCAGCCGTATTCAGTTTACTCCGGACCTAATGCCAAGCGATGTACTGGGTACAACTGTATTTAATATGAAAACCAATGATTTTGATTTCCATCGGGGCCCCATCTTTGCCGACATCGTATTGGTGGATGAAATCAATCGTGCTCCGGCCAAGACACAGGCTGCCCTGTTCGAAGTAATGGAAGAGCGTTC
>USSR01000434.1 GCA_900557355.1 uncultured Bacteroides sp. | reverse complement strand
CCAGATAAGTGCGATTATGCCCCAAAATATGGCAAGTATATAATTGTAATTCCGGTCACCACAATAAATCATGTAGTAGACGATAGAAATCCAGCTATTTAAAAACACCATATATCCCTTCATCAGCCGCTTGACTAGTAGTGTCGGTTTCTGATAGAGAAGTATGGTCAGCAAGATGCCTACAACGGTTATAACGATCTGGGCTATCCAGGTTCCTTCATTATATTGTGCGATTGTTTTCCAAAAAACTTCCATACGCAATCTTTAAATTTTTAATTTTCAACTTTTATTTTTTCTCGTGTCTTGTCATGGAGAAGGCCCGTTTGATGAACAGGAACAACGGTATAGTAGCGCCCACTGCCAACATGAAGATAACACTACAGGTAATGATTGAATTCGTAAATAAGTCAATCAGATATTTTTCCTGTAATTCGGGCACTTTCAGGTTCTGCATGAACATGATGAGCGAGAATACTATTTTGTAGGCATACATACCCGGAATCATTGGTAGCAGTGCAGGGATATATAGCACAGTCATAGGGCAATAGATGCGTTTTCCCAGAACCAAACTTCCCATACCGATACTGAAAGAAGCACATAGGGACGCAGTAGCAATATCCACTCCCAGATACGTCATCAGGCAGAAGCGCAGGGCATGACCGATGGCGGCAAGCAAAGCAATGGAGGGGAAAGCACGCAAGGGAGGATCTGAAATCGCTCCGAAACCGATAGCGGCGACAGCGGCGAATATGCCGTCTGTAAGTATATCAACAAGCATCATAATAAACTATTTCTAATTAACATAAGAGTACAGGAAAGTCCTACGGCAATACATAGTACCAGCAGTAAAGCCTGAATAAGGCGGGTGCATCCGGTGAGTACGTGCCCTTCTACAATGTCGATAACGCCGTTCAGCAGAGGTACTCCGGGTACCAGGTAAAGAACGCTTGTAGCGATGGCAACTTCGGCGGTGGTTTCCAGTGTCAAAGCAGAAGAGGCAACCATGGAAGCGATGAATGCAGAGGCTATGAAAACAAGGTAATGATTGAATTTCTTTTTCTGCATAATTTGTTTGAGGTAGAAACCGATGAGGGTAGCGGAGAATACAATAAGACGTGCAGACAGTCCAGTCGCCACCGAACAAGGCGCAGAATGATGCATTGGCAAATCCCACCAGAAATAGCGTACAAAGCGGGTCCATTTTGGGGCGTGCAATGATTTTCTCGTATTTTTCCCACAGGGTGTCGAGAGGCAGATGATTGTCATAAGCTTCCCAGCTAAGCGCGCTCAGTTCGGCATTCAGTTCAAAGCTGATGGGAAAAGCGGGGATGATGGCTACTTCATTATAGACTTCAGTGCTGTCAATGTCGCATACGCTTACTACCATGGTCTTTTGAAAAAGGCTCATTTTCACGTCTACATCCAGTGACTTTCCGATGCGGCGAGTGTTTCGTATCACGCGCGAGGTGTGTACACCGGAACCCATAAGACGATTGGCATACTCCAGTAAAAACCGGGTAATTTCTTTTAATTCGTTTGGCGAATTCATATTATAAAAATGTTATCCTACTATTATACCTATTCTTGAAAAGCGCCGCAAAGGTACGGCTTTTTGAGAAAACAAAAAAGTGATACAAGGTATAATTACGGGAATTTTTGAGAAGGTGGGCAGGGAATATTAAGCGATACGAGGGACAGGGTTATAGTTGTAGGCCACTACCTCTTCTTTCTGCAGTGAAGCCTGTACATCGATCAGACGTTGGTTTTTACTTCCGCGGAAGCACAGGCTTTCATCCCGCAGTTCTTGTTTGAATTTTCCATCCACCAGTACATCTATGTATTGCAATAGTTTGGCCTGTAGAGGGTTGCGCAGCAGAGTCTCAAATGTATATCCGGTATAGCACCAGATATTTTTACCGCTTTTTTCCTTAATGGCGCATGCCAGTTCTGCAAATCCTTCCGGCTGGTACATCGGGTCTCCGCCACTGAATGTTACGTCTGCAAAGTCGTCGGCAAGTACTTTTCCCAATATTTCGTCTGTTGACATCCAATGCCCCCGGTCGATATCCCAGGATTCAGGATTGTGACAGCCCGGGCATCTGTTCGGACATCCGGCAGCATAAATGGAGGTCCGGAAGCCCGGACCATCCACTGTAGTATCTTCTATAATATCAAGAATGGAAAGCATGATTCAATTAAAAATTACTTAGTTATGAATGACACGGTCGTTCAGCTCCGCCAATTTAGCGTTGTTCCATCGGTCGGTAGTACCTACCAGATAACCGGTGATACGCTGTAATTTATCGATGTGGGTGCTTCCGCATTTAGGGCAAGCTTCCAGATTCGGAGTTGAATTTTCGTAGCCGCATTCCAGGCAACGGTTACGGTTATGGTTTACTGAACCGTATCCGATGTTATACTGATCCATCATATCCACTACACGCATGATAACTTCGGGGTTATGTGTTGCATCACCGTCTATTTCTACATAGAAGATGTGTCCGCCACGTGTCAGATCGTGATACGGAGCTTCCACTTCAGCTTTATGACGGGCACTGCACTTATAATATACGGGTACGTGATTGGAGTTCGTATAATAATCCCGGTCTGTAATGCCTGGCAATACCCCGAATTTCTTACGGTCGGCACCTGTGAACTTACCTGATAAGCCTTCGGCAGGCGTGGCAAGCACACTGTAGTTATGGTGATACTGTTCGGAGAACTGGTTGGCACGATCGCGCATATAGGTTACTATCTTCACTCCCAGTTTTTGTGATTCTTCCGATTCTCCATGATGTTTTCCTGTAAGGGCTACCAGGCATTCTGCCAGACCGATGAAACCGATACCCAGTGTTCCCTGATTGATGACAGAAGCAATCGTATCGTTAGGTTTCAGCTTTTCGCTACCCACCCATAAAGCAGACATTAACAGCGGAAATTGCTTGGCAAATGCTGTTTTTTGGAATTCCATGCGTTCGTGGAGTTGGCGGGCTGTAACTTCAAGCATTGCATCCAGTTTGGCGAAGAATTTGGCTATACGCAATTCTTCGTCTTCTATCTTCATGCATTCGATGCCCAGGCGTACGATGTTGATGGTGGAGAAAGAAATATTTCCGCGTCCGATGGATGTTTTCGGTCCGAAACGGTTTTCGAATACACGTGTGCGGCATCCCATGGTTGCCACTTCGTGCTGATAACGCTGAGGATCGTCTGCTTTCCATTCTTCACTCTGGTTGAATGTAGCGTCCAGGTTCAGGAAGTTCGGGAAGAAACGGCGTGCGGTTACTTTGCAAGCAAGTTGGTAAAGATCATAGTTGCGGTCTTCCGGTAGATAACTTACGCCACGTTTCTTTTTCCATATCTGGATAGGGAAGATGGCAGTCTCGCCATTGCCTACGCCCTGATAGGTGCTTTTCAGTAACTCGCGGATGATGCAACGTCCCTCGGCTGATGTATCTGTGCCGTAGTTGATAGAGCTGAATACGACTTGATTGCCGCCGCGTGAGTGAATGGTATTCATATTATGAATGAATGCTTCCATGGACTGGTGTACACGTGCTACAGTTTTGTTGATGGCATGTTGTACAATGCGTTTTTCGTCGGACAGGCCATCCAACGGCTGTTGCAGGTAGTCTGTAAGTTCCTTCTGATAAAGATGTGAATAATCCTTTCCGTTCAGCTCTTCCAGATTCTTGATTTCTTCGATGTAGCTGTTGCGTACATAAGGTGCCAGATAAAAATCGAATGCAGGAATAGCCTGGCCACCATGCATTTCATTCTGGGCAGTTTCCAGTGAGATACATCCCAGGATACTTGCTGTTTCGATGCGTTTGGCAGGACGTGATTCGCCATGTCCGGCAGAAAAGCCACAGGATAAAATGCGGTCCAGCGGGTGCTGAACGCATGTCAGACTTTTGGTAGGGTAGTAGTCCTTATCATGAATATGCAGATAATTGTTGTGTACAGCTTCCAGTACCTCGTCGCTCAACAAATAGTCGTCTACAAACGGTTTGGTGGTTTCACTGGCAAACTTCATCATCATACCCGCCGGAGTATCGGCGTTCATATTGGCATTTTCCCGTGTCACATCATTGGACTTGATGTCTATAATCTCCAGAAACATATCACGCGTCTTGGCTTTGCGGGCAATGCTACGCTGGTTGCGGTAAGCAATATACTTTTGTGCCACATCTTTTCGGCTACTCTTCATCAGCTCCATTTCTACTGCATCCTGAATGGCTTCTACCGTCATTTGTGCACTTCCTTTGAAAGATATATGATCTGTGATCTGGCGTATTAACTGTAGATCTTCACCTTTGTCCGTGTGTAACATTGCTTTACGGATCGCAGTTACTATTTTCTCTTCATTAAAGCCAACTATTCGTCCGTCTCTTTTGATTACAGTTTGTATCATGGTCTCATTTTTATTATTTAGTTATCCATTTAAATTGGGAGTACAAAGATATAAACTTATCTGTAAGTTTTTGTTTTTGGAAAACTTTTGTGTGTGTAAAATATGTTAATCGATTGGTAGTCAGTGGGTTTTTGAAAGAAAATGGAAAACTTTTTGTTTTATGTGTCTTTTGAAAGTTGTTCAAAATGGAAAACCATATGTAGTAGGTAGATACAAAAAAACCTCCTCTGTTACATGTATATTTAACAGGGGAGGTTATACTATAAAAATAATTTCTGAATAGAGAATATTCTTTCCCGTACGAAAATTATTTCAAAACTTCTGCCAATTTTGTTTGCAACTCTTCACCGTGCAGTCCGCGTGCGATGATAGTTCCTTCACCGTCGATCAATACAGTGTGAGGAATGCTGCTTACTGCATACAACTGAGCGCCTTCGCAATTCCAGTATTTCAGGTCAGACATTTGCGGCCAAGTGATGTTCAGTTTCTCGATAGCATCTTTCCATGCTTCGCCACTTTGATCCAAAGATACACCTACGATTTCGAAACCTTTGTTCTTGTATTGAGCATAAGCTTCTACCAGGTTCGGCATTTCGCGACGGCAAGGACCACACCAGCTTGCCCAGAAGTCGATGAGTACTACTTTACCTTTACCTACATAGTCAGACAGTTTCACCGGTTTCCCGTCAGGAGTTGCCATTTCGAAATCTGTGAACTTCTGGCCTACAGCAGTAGCTTTCATCTTTTCTACGTTTCCTTTGATCTTGATGATAACTTCATCGTTAGCAAATTCAGCGGGAATTTGTGGCATCAATGGGTCCAGTTCGTCTACTTCCAGATAGTAGTAGTTATTCTTCAGCAAATGAACGCCCACCAGGTTAGTGATATTCTTAGCAATACCTGCCTTAGTGATTTCCATTGACTTTTCTTGCAGATCGTTCATTTCCTTCATTTTGGCTTCGCGCTGTTCGTCAGTCAGCGTAGTATCTGACATAGACTCATATATAGTCATCATTTGCTTGTTCAGATCATTCAGCTGAGCTCTGATTTCCTGATAAGCATCGTTGCTCGGCGTACCGGTAGCAGAGTCATTATCGCGGGTCAAGTTGATCTTGATATTACCGTTTTCAAGGAAGAAGTCCATCAGGATACCTTCTTTTCCTGCCGGTTTGTAGGTTACGTAACGGTTCACAGCAGTATCTTGTACGCCTTTAAAGGTGAATGTACCTTTGGTGATTACTGCGGAGTCTACTTTTACAAGATTTCTTCCGTCTACTTTTTGCAAAAATACAGTGTCGCCGTCAGCTCCACCCTCTACGGTTCCGGTTACCACGTAACCTTTGTTTCCGCTACAGGCAGCAACGATGGCAGCCACAGCGAGCAGATAGATAAATTTTTTCATTGCTTTTATTATTAAGTAAAAATATATGGCTACAAAGATAGTCAATAAAAAATCCCCTCCGGCATAACCGGAGAGGATTTTATAGTTTTAATCCCATTTTTTGTAATCGTACTGTGCTTACTATTATTCAGCAGCGGGAGCCTCTTCAGCAGGAGTCTCTGTTGCCTCTTCAGCAGGAGCTTCGGCAGCAGCTTTTTCTGCTTCTTCAGCAGCTTTCTTTTCAGCCAATGCTTTTGCTTTTTCAGCATTTACTTTCTTAG
>USSR01000433.1 GCA_900557355.1 uncultured Bacteroides sp. | reverse complement strand
TATCAAAGGAATGAAATACTCTTGCTTTGCTTTGGAGTAATTATTTTATTACTTCTGGTCATTATGATTGTGGTGTCTATCAACAAGACCAAGAGGTTGAAGACTTTGCAACAATTAAATGAAGTGGCGGAAGAAAGTAATCAGCTGAAGAATGCCTTTATCGCCAATATGACCCATGAGATACGTACCCCACTTAATGCGATTGTCGGATTTACAAATGTACTTGCTGAGACTGATAATCTGAGTAGAGAAGAACGAATGATTTTTCTGAAAGAAATCAATGACAATAAAGATTTTCTTGTTCAGATGATTAATGATTTATTGGACTTCTCAAAGATTGAGGCCAATACAATGGAATATAAAGATGGAGATGTGGATGTGAATGCTTTGATTCAGGAAATGTGTGCTGCAGAAAATGCACATCCCCGTCCGTCGGGTATTCAGATTGAGTTTGTAGAAAAACTTCCTCAATGTCGTTTAATGATAGACCGGGTACGTTTTGCACAGGTCATTAATAATTTGGTGAAAAATGCTTTGAAGTTTACAGAACAGGGTAGTGTGAAGATTGGATATCGCCGTTTGAGTAATAATAACTTTTATTTTTATGTAGCTGATACAGGATGTGGCATTGATGAAGAAAGTCGCCGGGCTATCTTTGAACGTTTTGTGAAGATGAACTATAACATTCGTGGCACAGGTTTAGGTCTTTCTATTACGAAATCTATTGTTGAACACTATGGTGGTGGCATTGGTGTAGAATCTAAAAAAGGAGAAGGCTCTACATTCTATTTTACTTTGCCTGCTGGGGTCGAATATAAAGAATATGGGAAGTTCTAATGGAAATTGAACTTTTTAATCCGCCATTTCCTTTAGTTTCTTAAAGTGGCGGATGACACCTAAATAATCCCGATCTGTACAAACATTAAATTTATTCCATAAATCACCAAGTACTACTGCACCTCCAAATCCGAAATCTTTTATCTCCAAAATATTGTCTGGAGTAATTCCTCCTAAAGCCATAACTTTAGTATCTATTATTCTTTCTTTTCCAGCTGCGCGCAATTCTTCCGGAGTATAACCGGAAAGAGTACCTGTTTTGGTGATACAGTCATAAACGGGACTCATAAATACATAATCATAAAAATGCTTTTTACTTTTTACTTCTTCTACAGAATGGCAAGTGCAACTGACATGTCCTGAGTAATCATGTGGCTCATTAGGATTACGTGTGTTCAGATGAATACCCATGAGGTCAAACTCTTCCTTTAAATAGAAATGTTCGTGAGTAACAATGCGTCTATGATATTTTTCAGGTATTAGCGTCAAAAGTCGCTCGGAATACATAGCAGGAGTTTCCGGTTTCCGCAGATGCAAAATATCCAGCCCTTCTTCAAAGAGTGCTGTAATGATCTTGTCCTCTTCCACAAAGAATGTGGGCGCTGTGACTATGATGAGCTTCATTTTTATTTGTTAAACGTTTATGTTTAGCAAAGTTAATGATAAATGCTTTCAGTAGGTAACGTTTTTCTTTAAAATATGTTAGATTGAAACACAAACGCACCTATGGGAAGTTTCTATTCCCGTAGGTGCGCATTAAAAAAAGAGTTTATAAGGTTGTTGTTGCTTATTTCAGTCGATTACCCACTACATCCCAGTCGATAATACTCCAAAGAGCATTTACATGATCGGCACGACGATTCTGATAATCAAGATAGTAGGAGTGTTCCCACACATCGAATCCTAACAATGGAATAAGTCCTGCACGTACAGGGTTACTGCCATTAGCTTCTTTGGTTATATGAAGTTTTCCGTTCTTATCTACTGATAACCAAGCCCAGCCAGAGCCGAATAATCCTACGGCAGCAGCTGTGAACTCTTTTTTGAAGTTATCGAAGCTTCCAAAATCGCGTTTAATAGCTTCTGCTAATTTACCGGTTGGCTCACTATGAGCAGGTTTGGGGGAAAATTGCAGGAAGTATAAAGTATGGTTCAGAACTTGTCCTGCATTATTGAAGATGGCTCCATCCGGTGCAGTGGCTACTATGGTTACTAAATCTTTATTTTCATACTCTGTACCCGGAACCAGGTTATTGAGGTTATTTACGTATGTTTGTAAGTGCTTACCGTAGTGGTAATCTATAGTTTGCTGACTGATTACAGGTTCCAACGCATTGTTTGCATATGGAAGTTTAGGCATTTCGTATGTCATAATTATAAGCATTAAAGATGTTAATAATGTATTCATAATTTGTCTTGAATTATGTTTTTGTTAATATAACGTTTGATATCCAATAAATGTTCTTCCATATCTATAAAACTTTTTGAAGATGTAGAATGACTTGTTGTGGAAGTGCATAATAAACAGTGACTTATGGACTGTTTTCTGAAATGTAATATGCTATCTTAATTATTTTAGTTCGTATACATTGTATGAATCTGAAAAGAATCCCTTAATTTTGCATACATGAATACGAATTATATCGAAGAACTGAATGAAGGACAGCGCGCAGCAGTGCTCTACAACGAGGGTCCGTCGCTGGTTATAGCCGGTGCTGGTTCCGGGAAGACGCGGGTGCTGACCTATAAAATAGCCTATTTGTTAGAGAATGGTTATCAGCCATGGAATATATTGGCTCTAACTTTTACCAATAAAGCTGCCCGTGAAATGAAAGAGCGTATTGCCCGGCAAGTAGGAGACCAGCGGGCACGTCATTTATGGATGGGCACATTCCATTCCATATTTTTGCGTATTTTGCATGTGGAAGCCGTAAATATAGGTTTTACTTCACAGTTTACCATTTATGATACGGCGGACAGTAAGAGTCTGGTGCGCTCTATTATAAAAGAAATGGGCCTGGATGAGAAAGTGTATAAACCGGGGATCGTGCAGACGCGTATATCCAATGCGAAGAATCACTTGGTTTCTCCTGCGGCGTATGCATCCAATAAAGAAGCGTATGAGGGTGACCGTGCAGCTAAGATGCCTGCAATACGCGATATTTATCACCGTTATTGGGATCGTTGTAGGCAGGCGGATGCAATGGATTTTGATGATTTGCTTTTTTATACTTTTATACTGTTCAGGGATCATCCTGAAGTGTTAGCGCGTTATCAGGAACAGTTTCGCTATATTCTGGTAGATGAGTATCAAGATACTAATTATGCTCAGCATAGTATTGTACTACAGTTGGCAAAAGATCATCAGCATGTATGTGTGGTAGGAGATGATGCCCAGAGTATTTACTCTTTCCGGGGAGCTGATATTGATAATATACTATACTTTACTAAAGTGTATCCCAATACAAAAGTCTTCAAACTGGAACAAAATTATCGGTCTACACAAACTATTGTTTGTGCGGCGAATAGTTTGATTGAGAAGAATGAGAGGCAAATACGTAAGGAGGTTTTTTCGGAGAAAGAGAAAGGGGAAGCCATCGGCTTGTTTCAGGCATACAGTGATGTGGAAGAGGGGGATATTGTAGTCAATAAGATTGCGGAACTTCGTCGCTCGGAGCATTATTCCTATTCAGATTTTGCTATACTTTACCGTACCAATGCACAGAGCCGTGTCTTTGAGGAAGCGATGCGTAAACGGGGTATGCCATATCGTATTTACGGTGGATTATCCTTTTATCAACGTAAGGAGATTAAGGATGTGATAGCCTATTTCCGGTTGGTTGTTAATCCGAATGATGAAGAAGCATTTAAACGTATTATTAACTATCCGGCTCGCGGTATTGGTGATACGACAGTGGGTAAGATCATTGCTGCGGCTACTGAGAATGGTGTCAGTCTTTGGACTGTGTTATGCGAACCGTTGACATATGGGCTGAATTTCAATAAGGGTACACATTCCAAATTACAGATTTTCCGCGATTTGATTTCCGGATTTCTGGAAGGCATAGTGGATAAAAATGCTTATGAAATTGGTACGGAAATTATCCGCCAATCCGGTATCATTAATGATGTCTGCCAGGATAATTCTCCGGAGAACCTTAGCCGTAAGGAGAATATTGAGGAATTGGTAAATGGCATGAGTGATTTCTGCGCGATGCGTATGGAAGAAGGAAATCCTAATATATCGTTGACTGATTTTCTTTCGGAAGTCTCACTATTGACTGATCAGGACTCGGATAAAGATGGAGATGACGAGAAAATCACGCTTATGACTGTCCATTCTGCCAAAGGATTGGAATTTAGGAATGTATTTGTGGTGGGAATGGAAGAAAATCTTTTTCCCAGTGGTATGGTAGGGGATTCACCCCGTGCGTTAGAAGAGGAAAGACGTTTGTTTTATGTGGCCATTACCCGTGCAGAAGAACATTGTTTTCTGTCGTATGCCCGTACTCGTTTTCGTTATGGAAAAATGGAATTTGGCAGTCCCAGTCGCTTCTTGAAAGATATAGATATTCGTTTTCTGCGTTTGCCCCAGGAGGCAGGACTTAGTAGTAAGATTGATGATGAGTCCGGATCATTCCGTCGGGAGAATAGCACTGGTTTTTCTCGTTCACCTCATGTACGTGAATCATTTTATAATAAGGAAACTTCTCAGCGTCCTAAGCAGCAGGTAATTGCTCCGAGCGTTCCACGTAATCTGAAGCGGGTGACTTCGTCAACTCCTGCTTCTTCGTCAGCTCCTGCTTCTGCAATGGCAGTGCAACCCGGACAATTGATTGAGCACGAACGTTTTGGTCTGGGAGAAGTTGTGAAAGTGGAAGGTGAGGGTGATAATGCTAAAGCTACCATTCGTTTCAAGAATGCGGGTGACAAGCAACTTTTATTGCGTTTTGCCCGTTTTAAAATAATCGGATAAAAAAGAAAATATGATAGATTTTGATCGTTTCCCTTCCCCATGCTATATCATGGATGAAGAATTATTAAGAAAAAACCTCAAGCTGATAAAAAGTGTTGCCGATCGTGCCGGGGTGGAAATTATTCTGGCCTTTAAATCGTTTGCTATGTGGCGCTCATTTCCCATTTTTAGGGAATATATCGAGCATTCTACGGCGAGTTCCGTATACGAAGCGCGATTGGCATTGGAAGAGTTCGGCAGTAAAGCTCATACCTATTCTCCTGCCTATACGGAGGCTGATTTCCCGGAAATCATGCGCTGTAGTAGCCATGTAACTTTTAATTCTTTGTCACAATTTTGCCGTTTCTATCCTGCGGTGGTAAAGGAAGGAAGTGGAATTTCCTGTGGTATTCGTATCAATCCTGAATATTCAGAAGTAGAAACAGAGTTGTATAATCCTTGTGCTCCCGGAACCCGTTTCGGCATAACGGCAGATTTACTGACTGAAACCTTGCCGCAGGGTATTGAAGGGTTTCATTGCCACTGCCACTGTGAGTCTTCTTCTTACGAACTGGAACGTACGCTTAAGCATTTGGAAGAAAAATTCTCTTATTGGTTCCCGCAGATAAAATGGCTGAATCTGGGTGGTGGTCATTTGATGACACGTAAAGATTATGATGTAGAGCATCTTATTCATTTATTGAATGATTTACGTAGCCGCCATCCTCATTTGCATATTATTTTGGAGCCAGGTTCTGCTTTTACCTGGCAAACTGGTGTTTTGACTTCCGAAGTAGTGGATATTGTAGAAAGTCGCGGCATTCGCACAGCTATTCTCAATGTTAGCTTTACTTGTCACATGCCCGACTGTCTTGAAATGCCTTATCAGCCCGCTGTATGTGGTGCTGAAATGGGGAATAATGGTTGCCATGTATATCGTTTGGGAGGGAATTCATGCCTGAGTGGTGATTATATGGGAGATTGGAGTTTCGATCATGAACTGCAGATCGGAGAACGCATAGTCTTCGAAGATATGATTCATTACACTATGGTAAAAACAAATATGTTCAATGGAATCCATCATCCTGCTATTGCTATGTGGACGAAAGATGGGAAGGCTGAAATATTCAGGCAATTTTCTTACGAAGATTATCGGGACAGAATGAGTTGATAATCAAAAACATGTCTTCAGAGTGGAGGAGATGTATAGTTTTCTTCGCGAAAAAAACGGGCGGAATGTTTGCAGGTTTGGAGAAAATATCTACCTTTGCATCCGCAATCGCGGA
>USSR01000432.1 GCA_900557355.1 uncultured Bacteroides sp. | reverse complement strand
CAGACAATGCATACTCTGACCTATGCGATTATATAAAGAAACAGAGCAATACTAATTTTCCTCTCCCAAAATATGAAGACGGAAGCGTTATCCAGCAATCTGAAACTATCAGCGTTGATACATTACGTCGTTATTGGGGAGATAAAGATGCAGACAAGGAAAGAAAGCCGGATGTTGGAAAATTATCTTTCATGGCTCGTGCTTTAGGATATAAGGATTGGGAAACATTCTGCCACGAATACAAACAGACCAATACGGACTTTGACATAGAGAAAGGATTCAATGGAATGGACTATTTCAAGTTTTCATCATTGCTTGAAGGTGAAATCGTCTGTATCGGCTGGTATCCTCAAAAATATTGCAGATTGAAGTTTTTAGGAGAGTACTCTTTTGAGGTCGTTGAATCCTATAGAATGAAAAGTGAGGTTGGACGCAAATTTGAAACTTCCGGTTTTCGTCTCGCCCAAATATCAGACAAGGCTATTTTTCCAGAAGTCTTAATAGAGCCATTATATGAATATCAAGAAGATTTATGGAATGCCATAGAAAACTTTGATATAAAGAATTGCCCTACAGAAATCCTTTTATAAGAAAAGATAAAAGTGAATAAAGTGAGTAAAGTGAACTATATTTTTATAATAGAGCATATTCTTATTTTATAGACCATATAACGATATAAAACTTTATACTTTTTATAAAATATAGTTCACTTTACTCACTTTATTCACTATGTAATATTTTTCTACTTTTATTTATTCTTTCATATTCGAGATATGCTCGTGTTTCTTTATACCGAGTATTAGAGGCAGGAGAAAAGCACGATACAGGAGACGAAAACAGCCTTATTTTTGGTATGGGAAATATAATAATCTTACGTCTATTTGGAAGCGAAAAGGATATGCAGAAAATCGTTTATTCTTGTGAAAAAACTATTGCGTTTCGTGAGTTTCATATCGCCTTCTCCTAAAAGTAGCCACCTTGCATTTATAGACGGAAAGGCAATCAGTATCTTTTGCACAATCCAGACGGTAGGAAGTTCTTTTCTTAATAAAATGTTCATCAGTATAGTAAAAGACAATCCCGTTCTTTGACAAAAATCAGAAACGGAAGGAGATTCTTTTTCGGCAACCTGTTTGATTCTGGCTTGTATGCCACCATTCAGAACATCCCAAAAGGACAAAGGCAAATTGATGTTCTTTATATGAACCGCTTCTTTGAATAACGGTGCAATCTCAAATGGCGAATGTTTGGATATTCCGCATCCTATCTCTGTAACTAAAAAAATATATTCCGGATGTTGTTCCGCATATAGCAGAAAATCATCAATATGTTTTTTAAGATTCTCAATGTGTTTGGAAGGTAGCGCATAGGTCTGCCCCTGTATTCCCACAGCCTGCCCCATAATAGCTCCGAATTTCATCGCTGTTGCTGCGGCATTTCCATTATGTACACCGTTTGAGTTTGAACCGAACACGAATATTTCATTTGTTTTCAGCTCCGTAATGTTATAAGGGGTAATTCTGTTATTCATAATTTTAAAATTTTGGGTATAAAAAATCCTCTCATTGCATAAGCAACAAGAGGATATTATTTTGAGTTGATATTAGTTCAACGAAATAAGATTGATGATTTTGTTTCCGTTTTCTGCAACATTATCGATAACAACTTCATCTGTTTCTGTGATAGTTCCTACAACATTTACACCGTCTGAATATCTGAAACCGGTGAATGTGATATTGGAACTTTCAGAATTTGCCGAAAGACTTTGTATTTCATAATCCAAAATTTGAAACTGAGATTCTTGATAATCTTTCATTGCTATTTTTGAGAAAGTTGTATTGCTACGGTTGTACCATGCTTTATTTGTGCGAATATCTCCAATATTAATCTGCTTATCAAGTTTTGTACATTTTTCTCCGTCAAACTCATAATATTCATTCAGCAACAGTGTTTTGCGCACATGATTAGGAACAGCAAATTCCCCATACCCAGTGAATTGTTCATCAGATATGGTGCATATTGTTTTTTCTTCTAAGTCATTATTTCCAATAGTCTTATGTTGAATAATCACATTATTGCGAATGGAATATAAATTACCGTTAAAGATGAATGTATAAGTATCTGAAATCGGATAAATTCTGCCACCCGGACATTTCACACGGCAATTCTGTTGTTGTTCTTGACTACTCCAATACACAACAAAACCATTATCGGTTACAGTGAAATTATTACATATAACTTCATCAGGTAACATTTTCTGCATTGTGAAATCTGAAACATTCAATTTGTATATTTGTCTATATTCTGGATAATTTGAATTAGAAGAAGAAGCAATATAAATATTTCCTTGATTATCCAATATTGTTTTCAATGAACCGTAATACAAATCAATATGTACATATTTCGGCCATCTGTATAACTTTTCTGTTTGAACATCTACTATTGAGAGATACCTAATACTTTGATTGCTAACAGATATATAATCATCATCAGGGCCAGGTTTATAAAACAAATCAACAATATCTTGTTCAACAGGATTCACCAGAATAATCTTATCACTCAATTTGACTACCTTACTAATACCAATATTATGGTCTTGCCCGTCCTCTCCCTTGATTGACAACTTTACTTCATTGCCTGATAAATCAAGTTTGTAATAAGAGTCGTCCCCTATTGCTCTTGTTGCAGATGATTTCTGATAAATCATCTTGGCGTCACTCACATTCAAATTCGTAAGGTATTTATAACCTTCTTCATAATTGATATTGCCATTACCGGAACCACCGTCATCACTACATGCAGTAAATAAAGCTACCGCACCTAACATTAATAAAAATTTCTTCATAATTACCAGAATGTCGTTTCTCCCTTAGCCTCAAATCAGAAGAGTTCATAAATGCAGAAAGCGTGAGGCCATTAACTTATTTTATACGACGGGCTCTGGTAAGACCTTGAACTAAAACAAGCAACAGTCCCCACGCCATATATGGATATGACGCGAGAGATGCCAACTTATTCCCGTTCTACAGATAGTTTACCAGACTTCGTCGTAGAGAATCAGTTAAACACTTTCGTGTACCTTAAATTTCTAATATGTCCGCCATGTTGCCATGACGATGCAAAATTAGAAAAAATAAGGCACATCACAAAGTTACATCTCATAAAGAGACTGTTGCAGGTTACAAAATTAGATATTCTTATTCATTCAGCATTTCATCAATGGCGAATTCGTGAAGTTCATGCTCCAGATCCATTTCTTTAAGCCGTTCTTCTTTCTTCCGAAAATAATCATCGCCCAAACCTTTTTCTTCGAGTGTCTTGTCGAATTTATCAAGTATTTCATCTGAAACACATTCTTCATCGTCATTATCGATTGATTCGTCCAATGCGGAAAGCATATCCTCTATTGTGTATTCCTGTTCTTGTGAAGAACTACCTTCCGTCAATGAAAACTCTGTATCGTCCTCACAATCAATATCTGGTCCTAACATATCTATAAGCTCATCGATTGTATAATCTTTGTCTTTAAAAGAATCTTTCGTATTTTCTTCTTTGACAATCGGCTCTTGAACACCGGTTTCCTGTATGCTTTCTTTTTGAGCAGACATTTTAGTCTTTGATGCTTTCTTTGAAGATTTCTTTTTAGTCTTTACAACTTCGGCAGTCACCGGTTGTTCTTCTTTTACTTTTTTCTTTCGTGTCATAACTTTATTTATTTTGACAATTAGTAATATTCCGAATAGTTGAATTTTCGGTTAATACATATATCCTCTTTTTTACCGGAATATAAAAGAAAAAGGTATTTTAACTATATTCTTAACCAGAATTAAGCTCTCGCACCGGTAATTTTGCATAAAGAAAGCCCGGTTTCCTTTATGAATAGAATTACCGGGCAGGAAAGTAAGAAAGGCCCCATATAGGCTATATAGGCTACAAAAACGAGGTCAAAAGGTTAGTGTTCTTAGCACGCTCCTCTTTCTCGAAACTCGCCAGATATGCTTCCGTAGTCCTCAGGTCGGTATGTCCTAAGGATTCACTTATATAAGAGATATTGGCTCCGCTTCGTTTCAATACGGTAGCGTATGAATGTCTTGCGGTGTATGTGGTGATATTGCCGATACCCAATTCTTCACCTATCAACTTCATACGCTTGTTGATTCGCTTGACAACATCGCGACCAATCGCTTTACGCTCTATGGCCGTTTCATGCCCTTTCATATAAGGAAATATGTAATTATCGGGTAACGGTTTGTTTCCCCACTTGTCAATTATTGTCTGTAATTGGGGAGAAACAACTGCACGTATCTCTTTCCTGTTCTTTGTTGTGCGCTCTGTTTTCTGTCTCACAAAACATATTTCACCGTCCACAATATCCGAGAACTTCAATTTCAGCATGTCTGTCGGATTGATGCCGTTGCACAAGTAAATGAATATCCAGAGGTCTTTATACCTGTTAGTGGTTTCATTTTCACTCTTATAATCGAAAATGGCCTTCAACTGTTTCTTTGTCAATCCTTTCTTTCTTCCGATACCGGTCTTTATCTCGAACAGACCTTTTCCGAATGGGTATTGCGATTCTTTGATAACGCCGGCTCTCTTGGCTTCATTCACCAAAGTACGGATATTTCTCATGTGCATACCGATTGTAGAAATACTTCTCGTTTTCGACCAAAGTCTTTCGCATTTTTGTAACCATTCAACCGTAACAGTACTAAATGGAATATCTTTGCCGCCGACTTCCTCAACCATTACTAATGTAGTTTGGTAAAACTGCATTGTACCGATTCTTTCCTCGTTTTTCAGTTCCTCAATCTTAGCTCGTATGGCACTGTTTAGAGTATCACCGGTAGCTTTTCCCAAACGTAAATTGAGCGTATTGAAAGAGAATGTTCCTTTCTCTGCCAGAGTTTCAACATTCATACGGACTAAAGAAAAACTACTTTCAATGGCTTGTCTGATTTTCTTGCTTTCAGAAGATTTGCTATCCGGCAGCTTGTTCCATTCTTCTTTCGTCATGCAGATACCAATAGAATAATACTTGGGCTTTCTTTGATAATAAACCTTGATTTTAACAGGATATTTGCCTTCTTTGTTGGCAGTACGTGCATCAAGTACCGTAGAGACTACGATACCGTCTTTTGAAAAATTATACATGGTTTTAGTGATTACCCGCAAGCGGAATTGCTTACGATAGTCTATATATCCTCATTTGAATGGAAATATAAACGTTTTAAAGCCTTTTGAATATTGGTTTTGAGTAGTTTAGACATTAGCTTCAAACGTGTAAAAGACAATAGCAAGAATAGTATAAGACTATAAACAACTGTAATACAACAATATACTACAGCGACGAGAAGACAAAGCTCTCTCAACAATCATAAGAAAGTGTCGAAAAACCGTATAAAACTAAATATTAAAAAACATTAAATATCTTATAACCAATAGATACAGATAATTCCCTTTGTTAATATACAATACGCTTATAAAAAGAGAATCAAACATCTATACAACGAATAATGATTACTGTAAAATATCTCGAAGCATGTAATCTAAATAACTATAAATAAGCAAACTTTTTGTGGCAGTATTTGTATATACAACAAATTATAGGTAATTTTGCCACAGAAATTAAAGGAGACACTCATGAAAACGATTAATCAAATTATTGGAGAAAATCTAAAGAAAATTAGAGAGTTATCCGGTTTTACGCAAGAACAGATAGCTAAATCCATTGGGATAGAACGTTCTGCATATAGTAATTATGAAGGAGGAACAAGAGAAGTTCCATACGATATTTTAGAACGACTTTTAATCTATTTGGTTGTGAACCTTTTATTCTGTTTGAAGATAATATTCAAGCTGATAATGAAATTATGGCCACCGCTTTTAGAATTTCCGATTTAGAAGACGGTGATTTGAAAGAAATAGCTAATTTCAAGGATATTGTGAAATCATACCTAAAAATGGAACGAATAGCCCAAAATGAAGCTGAATAAATTTATTATAGAAAGACAAGTATCAGAGTTTCGTACAGATAATGGACTTAGTTCATCCGAGCCTATTACATTGAAAAGTTAT
>USSR01000431.1 GCA_900557355.1 uncultured Bacteroides sp. | reverse complement strand
AGAGCCCCGGAGATTGACCATAACCCATTCTTCCGTTTCCACAACGAGTTGTTCGATGGCGAATGTGCGTACCATTTCATCCGTAGGTAGAAATACTTCGTGAATCGTACTACCTGTACCGGGATTCAACGGTAGTTCTGTACCGTAAGGTACTCTGTATTTTATTTCTCCTTTTTCTGTTTTTTCCTTTTTCAGCAGCAGTTGGTCTTTAAAAAAGACGAACCACTGCGTAGGTTCTTGTTTCTCCGTATCTTCCATTATTCTATGATTTTTCTGTTTTTTGATTATTTATTCTGTGTATAACAGATTTATGTGAAAGCAATTATTGTTCAGACTATCTTTTGATATGCGATTCTTGCTGTACCATTAGATACATACACGATTCCACAGCGGATAAAGCCATTTCTTGTGAGCAGATTTTGCATGATAATATTGTCTTTATGTGTGTCCGCACGTAAATTAGGATGTTGCTTGGCGCACCAGTTTAAACAGATATCGCCGATACCTTTGTAACTTCCGTCGGAGGCGATGCGGTGAATCACATAATAGGAATCATCATTCAACCAGGCTCCGTCTTCGATAATGGCATAAAAGGGATCGGGACTCGGAACAAAACAGAATGTGCCGACGATTTTTCCATGCTCATCTTCACATGCATAGCAATGTCCGTCGGTGATTTCTTTGGCAATCAACTCGCGTTGTGGGTAGCCATTGATCCACTGGTTTCCGTTTCCTACAGATGCCATAAATTTGCGGGCATGATTGAATATCTCCATCAGGCGG
This sequence comes from uncultured Bacteroides sp., assembly GCA_900557355.1. GTDB lineage: Bacteria > Bacteroidota > Bacteroidia > Bacteroidales > Bacteroidaceae > Bacteroides. The sequence continues at coordinate 5,298 of USSR01000431.1, read as the reverse complement.
TCTAAATCTGAAAGCTGGCTGGGGCGAATTTGTATCATATCTGTAAACCTGTTAAGTTACTTATTCCGGAATACAAAAGTACATGATTATTTTGATAAATGATAATTTATCACTCTATCACCTCACCACTTTATCACTCTTTTCTTTTTCCTTTCATTAGAAATTCTCTTTTAGAATCATTTCTTTTTTATGGGCTTGACCGGGTTATTCTATAATCTGATCCATGATTTACAGTTTATTTCTTTCAGGAATTTCTTGTCATGTGATATGGCAATCACCGTTCCTGTATAGTCCCGGATGGTTGCCGTAATAATCTCGATGCTTTCAATATCCAGATTATTGGTCGGTTCGTCCAGTATGAAAACATCCGGGGTATTATCTGCAATCATCAGACAACAAAAAGAGAGACGCATCTTTTCTCCACCACTAAGCAATTTGCAAGGCTTGTTCCATGTAGCTACTGGAAAAAGGTAACGGTTCAATATTGTTTTCAGTTCATGCTCCGGTAGATGACGATGGTTGAAATGGTCCGCCTGTTCCAGAATACTATATTCATTATGGATAAGAGAGTATTCCTGATCCAGATAAACAGTGCTGAAATCAATGCGGGCAAGTGTTCCGCTGACGGTAGCGAGTTCGCCGCAAATCAGCCTTAGCAATGTAGATTTACCACTGCCGTTATTGCCTTCAATATAGAAGCGGTCGCCACTCCGTAACTGAAAGCTTAATGGTGTTGTCCACATGGGTTGGGGAGCATCCGGATATTGAAAGTTTATTTCTTTTGCAGTAGCCAATATCTTACCTTCATGCAGAGTGGAGGCATTGAAATTTGTTTTTAATTTCTCTGCAAGGGGAAGATTACTTTTTATGTTTTGCATATCCTGCTGTAACTTTTCAGCTTTCTCGGTATGTACACTTTTCAGTTTATTAGTACTTACTTCCGCCCTGTTTTTCATAGCACCCATCATAATGCGGGGAATGCCTTTCTTGATGGCAGCCTTTTCACCCCGTACATTCTGTTTTGCCTTTTGTTCCGCCAATTCACGGGCAGTTTTCCGGGCAAGCCGCAGGGCTTTTTGCTTTTCTTCCAGTTGTTCTTGCAGGGCATTCAGTTGGATTCCTTTTTGTTCCTTAAAGAAATCGTAATTACCGCCATAGAAAGTTAGTCCGTTAGAGGCTAATTCACAAATGGCAGGTAACTGGTTTAGTAGGGTACGGTCATGGCTGATAACAAGTACAATGGCCGGAGTGCGCCGTACGAAATCATATAACCGTTGCCGTCCTGTTGCATCCAGATGGTTGGTTGGCTCATCCAGCAGAATAGCAACAGGTGAGTGCAATTCCATGCCGGCAAGGAAGATACGTGTTTTTTCTCCCCCGCTTAATCCATCTATCAGACGGGAGAGGGGAATGCCATCCATTCCCCAGGCCGACAAGGCAGCTTGGGCACGTTCTTCAATATTCCAGTCATCATTCAGTGTGGTGAAATGTTTTTCAGATACATCTCCGTTCAGAATGGCATGCAAGGCTTCCAGTTTGCCATCTATTCTTAAAGCCTGTGCAATGGTTCGGTCATCATATTGCCCGAAATGTTGAGGTACATAATAGAGATGTTCCGGGTGGCTGACCGTTCCGGTTGTAGCAGATAAATCACCTGCAATAATCCGCATTAAAGTGGATTTTCCGCAACCGTTGTTTCCGGTCAGTGCCATTTTGTCTCCCGGGTTGATAACAAGGTTCAAATGTTGGAATAAGATTTCTTTGTCGGAATGGACATAGCTAAGGTCTCTGATAATAATACTCATGGTAAATACTGTGTTTAAAGAGGTGAATACACTGTACCCAAAAGTGCTTTGGATACAATAAAATCTCAATTGTGGAGGGGAATAGACAAACACAGTATTGGCTAAACATTCACGTTTGTGATGCTCAGCGTTCTGAATTATAAAGCATGTAAAAAGTGATGTTTACCGAAATGTTTGTCTTTACTTGGAAATTCTCATCGTAGTAATTATTAGTTAGTGGGCGCAAAGATAAGTATTTCTTTGGGATATTGCAATATTACTATCCAAAAGGGGATATTATGAGTATTTCGATAAGCCTTCGATTATTAGACTTTAAGGTAGAATGCCGTTTTTAAGAAGATTTCTTTAAATTGTAGAATAAAACCACATGTTTGCCAAATAAAACCATATATTTGCAAAATATAGGATGTAATCTCGTCAGAGAACAATCAATCATTATATTTAATTTATCTCAATAAATCTCGTATGAAATCTACTGATTCCGAACAAGAAGGAGTCGGCATGGAACTGGAACAGTACCGTAACCGGCTTGAACAAATGGTCGAAGAAAAATCTAAGGACCTGATTGCCATTCAAGAAAATCTGGAAGCAACCAACCGGCGGCAGGCATTATTCATAAAAGTGTTGCAAATATTACAACTGGAACCGGACATACCTACAGCCATGAATATGGCACTTGCTGAAATAGGCCGTTATACCGGTGTTGACCGGTTGGCAACATGGGAAAACCATCTTGACGGGGTCACATACGGTTGCACCAACGAATGGTGCAACGATGGTATCGAGCCGGCCATAGATTATCTGCGGAGTATGACCATTGAAGCGGGAAAGCCGTGGTTTGACATGCTTGAAAAGAATCATATCATCTGTACGTCCGATATCTATTCGCTCGACCCCTTTATTACCCAGATGCTCGAGGTACAAGGCGTAAAAGCTATAGCCGTTTTTCCTCTGTCGCAGTTAGGGGTGCATTTCGGTTTCCTGTCATTTAACTTCTGCTGGAATAAGCAGTGGGATGAAAAGGACGTGGAGTTAATGAGTCAAATATCGCAAATTGTATCCACTGCTACAAAACGCTGGCAGGTAGAAACGTCTCTGCAATTGTCTCAACGAACTATGCAAAAAGTATTGGATAACATCAATGCCAATATTTTTGTTTGCGATTATGATACACAGAAGGTACTCTTTGCAAACAAACCTTTCCGCGAAGAAGCCGGACAGGTTTCGGAAAATGCTGAATGCTGGAAAATGCTGAATGCAGGATTGAACGGTTTGTGTGCGCATTGCCCGAAACCACAGTTGCTTGATGCCAACCGTAAGTTCACAGGTGTTCATTTCTGGGAAGACTACAATCCCGTTACCGAACGCTGGTATACCATTCAGAGTATGGCGATTAAGTGGCTCGACGGACGATGGGCAATCATGGAATTGGCTACTGATATCACCACCCGTAAGCAGGTAGAATTGGAGTTGATTCAGGCTAAGGAAAAAGCAGAAGAATCAGATAGGCTAAAATCGGCATTCCTTGCTAATATGAGCCACGAAATACGTACTCCTCTGAATGCTATTGTGGGCTTCTCAAGCTTGCTTGCCGAAGCCGATGATGATGAGCGTGAATCGTATATGTCTTTAGTAGAGGAGAACAACGAGCTGTTGCTCAACCTTATTTCTGACATATTGGATATTTCTAAAATAGAGGCCGGTACGGTGGAACTCATTATAACAAGGGTGGATTTGCCCCGACTTTGTCGTGAAGTAATTTCCACTTGTTCACACAAAAAACATGAGGAAGCGGTTGTACTGCGTTTTGACGAAAGCTCGCCACAGATAATGATTGATGCCGACAAGAACCGAATCATGCAAGTACTCTCTAATTTCGTAACGAATGCCTTGAAATTTACGACCAAGGGATCGGTTACTCTTTCCTATAGATTGGAAAATGACACTCAGGTGCGTTTCTGTGTGACGGATACCGGTAAGGGTATTCCTGCTGAACAGCAGCATGAGATTTTCAATCGTTTTGTAAAACTCGACTCATTCTCGCAAGGTGCTGGTCTTGGATTGTCTATATGCCAGAGTTTGGTAGAGCGAATGGGAGGAGAGATTGGAGTAGAATCCCGTGAAGGAGAAGGTTCGTGTTTCTGGTTCACACATCCATATACGCTTGATGCCTCATTGGACTCGGATACTGTAACAAAGGGTGGTGACCAGGTTATAAAGATCATCTCAAGAAATTATAAACCTCTGATTCTGGTGGCCGAGGATATAGACAGCAACTATTTATTGATCGAGGCACTTCTCAGGAAGGATTATCGTCTGCTGAGAGCACATGATGGTAATGAGGCTATAGAGCTTTTCAATACTCAATCTCCTGATCTTATATTTATGGATATGAAGATGCCGGGTATGAACGGAATAGATACAGTCGTTATGTTAAGGGAAGGCGGTGCCCGGGTACCCATAATTGCACTTACGGCATTTGCTTACGACGATGATAGGGCATTGGCACTCAATGTGGGTTGCAATGACTTTTTGACCAAACCTGTTTCGCCACTTGAGTTACGCAGGATGGTCAGTAAATGGATAGAGAAAGAAACTAAATAAATCAGAAGGATTACTCCATGGAAGATGCATCGAATGACAGAGGTAGCAAAGCACCTACATTCTTCATCTCATAGATACCCTTTTTCCCGAAAAGTAAAATGCGCATGGGATGCTTGAAGCGTTTTTCCGTTTCAAGCATTACCTGGCGGCATGCACCACAGGGAGGAATCGGATCATCCAGGAAATCCCGTTCATTGCGTGCGGCAATGGCAAGAGTTTCTACTGCCTGATCAGGATATTGCGAGTTTGCATAAAATAAAGTGGTACGTTCGGCACAAAGTCCTGACGGGTAAGCTGCATTCTCCTGATTGGTACCTGTGACAACTGTACCGTCTGCCAACCGTGCAGCGGCGCCTACTGAAAAGTGTGAATAGGGGGCATAGCTACGTTGGGTAGCCTCACGCGCTGACTCTATGAGTTGGCGGTCGGCATCACTTAATTCACTATAATCGTATATTTTAATGTCAATTTGTAAGGTCAAATCTTTCATAAGGCAGTGATGTATATTGTAATTAATGTTACAAAGTTAGAAAAGAGATTGGTAATTCCAATTCTTTTTAAGATTTTTGTACCTCAACTTATATTGCTATGAATAGAATGAACGCTATCAGACTCACTGCAATCCTGGCACTTCTGGTTTGTACCGTTGCCGCTCAGGCGCAGCGCAAGAATGCCCGTTACGTGGAATATATAGAGAAGTATGCTCCGCTTGCCGTACAACAAATGAAGGAACACAAGATACCTGCCAGTATTACTCTGGCTCAGGGACTTCTTGAAAGTGGTGCCGGACAAAGTGCATTGGCACGCAAAAGTAATAACCATTTCGGTATTAAGTGCGGTAGTAACTGGCGTGGGCGCACAGTGCGTCACGATGACGATGCCCGCAATG
>USSR01000430.1 GCA_900557355.1 uncultured Bacteroides sp. | reverse complement strand
TAGAACTAATACCAGTGAGAAAGGTAGAGGAAGCATTCAGAACACTCTTCGGATAGTTTGCACATTTTCAACCACACAACATAACCATTTATGAAAAAGTTACTATTACTTACTTGTGCACTACTAATGGGTATTTCAGCATACAGCCAGGAGATAACCATAGAGTATCAACCGGGCTACGGAACGTATAATATGTCTGCCATGAAAGATCACCTGAAGCAGGTGCTTCAAAGCAATCCGCTAAGAGGAGTTAAGACCACAGACAACTTTTCGGGACACCTCACTCATGACCTGCGGATGGGTTGCCTCATCAACAAGCATCACTTCGGAGTGCTGTTTTCGCACATGAATACAGCCGGACAGAACCACCTTGCCGATTATTCGGGAGAGTACAAATATCGCATGCGCGTCTATGGCAACAAACTGGGTGCCTTCTATCGGTTTGCTCTCGCCGAACCGGGCAGATTCACCCCTTTTATTGAACTATCAGCCGGAGGCGTCTTCAGCACAGCAAAAATCCATGCAAGCCTTATGATAAATGATGCAGGGACAGAGAAAGACGAAATCAAACTAAAGGGCACTAACCTGTTTGTGCAACCCGCACTGGGAGTTTTCTACCGTTTTTGCTCCTTTGCCAGCATCTCGGCTTCGCTGGGGTACGAATGGGATCCTATTACCAGTATGAGCATGGAAGGTAATAAAGCTACAATCGATGCAGACTGGACCGGACTACGAATTAATGCAGGAATCATCACCTATTTCAAAATCAAATGACAATGAGAACAACTACCCTATCTTGCCTCGCCCTGCTGCTACTGATATTGGCAGGCTGCGAAGCCTCACTGCACGAAAACTTTGTAGATATCGAAAAACCTGATAAAACACCTCTGGGCATCAACCTGAATGCTTTTGCCGAAGGAGAGAACATCATTATCTATCAAGAAAACATTCCCATCTATTATTCCTTCGAGACATCCGGCAGAGAAGTATTGAAAGCTGAATTCACTCTTGGCGACTTGCTCTTTGAATCTAACGGCAAAAGCGGTGAACTATGGTTCTCGCCGAATCAATTGCCCAACGGAAACTATACGCTTACCTGTAATCTGTACGTAGCTACCAACACGGGAAGTATTGCCGACCAAGCGGGCATGGAAGCCTATGGTGGAACAATGAGCTGGAAAGTAACCGTTGCCTACGAAAAAGAGCCTACCGAAACACCGGAAATGGCCACGCGAATCAATGAAGAGGGATATCTGGAACTGACTTGGGAGAAACCCTACTATAAATACATGAACTTCTTAAACTACACTGTCTATAAAAGAGGAGAACTGCTGGCAACTATTGAAGATGCCGGCATCACCAGTTTTACCGACAAAGGTCATGTGCTGGATAATGGCGACTGGTATAACGTAAAAGCCAATTTTGAAGACAATGTCAGCTGGTATGTGGGATATAAGATTCTTCCTAACGACAATATAACAATAGAACAAGTGGAAGATCTCTCGGCCATTGATTTTTGCACTGTGAAATGGAGTAACGGAAAAGGCTACAAATGCAAATGGAACATCTACGTAAACCAAGAACTCAAAATGAAGGAAACGGAGGAAACAAGCATCAGTATCCCGCTATGCGCCTTCGGCACACAGCAGTACGATCTTCATTATATCCAGGTAGAAGCAGTTGCCTACGACACAGCGGACAGAGGTTCCTATACATATTCTCAAAGTAGTACAGTAGGCATGATGGGCAAATATCTTGGCAACGGCTTTACTAATTTCGATTACAACGAGAGCGATAATACCCTCTATTACAGCATATTCGATGAAATATACAGCATGTCGGTACCCGATTTAAAACCGATAGCCAGGCATAGCAGTGTTTCTCCGGCAAACAACACCAATGCAATAAATACTTCTGAGATGAACAGCAGGGTGCTGGTATCTTATAATGATGCACTGGCATTGTATGAAGGGAAAATGCTCACTGCTCCCTTAATACATCCGGTATCCAATCGGGTAAATGGTATGGGGGCACGGATACTGAATGACGACCGTATATTCTACATTGAGCAGACTTATCCGAAAGACTTAATGGCTTGCATCCTAAGTGCTGATATGGAATCGGAAAAGAGGGTGACATTGCCGGAATCATCATTCTATGGCAATGGAGTGGTATCAGCAGACGGGAAATATATCTATCTGGACAATTCGGTAGAGATAGCCATCTATACCATGTCTCCGGAGTTCGAGATACTTGAAAAGAAAGTTTATCCTACTAACGAAAGTCCATTCAGTAATGCACGGTTTATGCCACACAACTCTTCATTATTGCTGGTGAGAAGGGCAACAACAAATACGGATGGAGTGATCACAATCTACAATACTGAAGACATGACCGCCGTACATAGCTACGAAGCACAGTATGCAAACATCGACCCCAAAACCGGTTATCTTTGCCTGAGCCAAGAAGATCAGGTAGAGATTATTGATATAAATAGCGGTGAGACTCTTTTCACCCTGCCGATAAAACAATACCAACAGGCATATCTGCTGGGGGGCATTTTAATTTCAAGCTATGGCCATGCCCTGAACATCAACCCCTACTTAAAGAAAAAATAAATTATGATACAAGAATACCAACTACGCGTGCTACCCGAGATAGCCGCCAATGAACAACGATTGAAAGAATACCTCGTCCAGGAAAAAGGCCTGAATGCGCGGAATATTAATGCGACACGTGTCCTGAAGCGCAGCATTGATGCACGGCAACGAACCATCTTCGTCAACCTGACTGTACGGGTATATCTGAACGAAATGCCCAAAGACGATGAATACCAGCCTACTATATATCAAAACGTAGAAGGAAAACCGCAGGTTATTGTCGTAGGTGCCGGTCCCGGTGGACTATTTGCTGCACTGAGACTGATAGAACTGGGACTTCGCCCAATCATTGTAGAACGTGGAAAGGATGTGCGCGAACGGAAGAAAGATCTGGCTCAAATCAGCCGGGAGCACACAGTGAATCCGGAATCTAATTATAGTTTCGGCGAGGGAGGCGCAGGTGCTTATTCGGACGGGAAACTCTATACCCGCAGCAAGAAACGTGGAAATGTGGATAAGATATTGAATGTATTCTGTCAGCACGGCGCTTCTACAGCCATATTGGTAGATGCACATCCGCATATCGGTACGGATAAATTGCCGCGTGTGATAGAGAATATGCGGAACACCATTCTCGAATGTGGCGGAGAAGTACACTTTGAAACCCGTATGGATGCCTTGATTATAGAAGGCGATGAAATAAAAGGTATCGAAACCCATACAGGACAAACGATTCTGGGTCCGGTAATCTTGGCAACAGGGCATTCGGCACGGGATGTGTACCGTTGGCTGGCCGCCAATCAAGTAGATATTGAAGCTAAAGGTATTGCAGTCGGTGTACGTTTGGAACATCCTTCAGAATTGATCGACCAGATACAATATCATAGTAAGAATGGACGGGGGAAATATCTACCTGCCGCCGAATATAGCTTTGTGACACAGGTAGACGGACGAGGGGTATATAGTTTCTGTATGTGCCCGGGTGGATTCGTTGTTCCCGCCGCCAGTGGTCCACAACAGATTGTAGTAAACGGAATGAGCCCCAGTAACCGTGGATCGCGTTGGAGCAACTCAGGGATGGTAGTTGAATTGAGGCCGGAAGATTTGGAGAACGGAGGATTGAAGATAGAAAATGGAAGAACAGCCACACAGGATGATAGTGTTGCCTATCCCCAACTCAGTATGATGTATTTCCAAGAGGCATTAGAATATAATTGCTGGCAACAAGGCAATATGCGTCAGACAGCTCCTGCACAACGTATGCAGGATTTTACACGTAAGAAATTAAGCTATGATTTACCGGAGAGTTCCTATGCTCCGGGATTAATTTCTTCACCCCTACACTTCTGGATGCCACCGTTCATCACTGAACGACTCAGCAAAGGTTTCCAGCAGTTCGGACGATACAGCCACGGTTTCCTGACTAATGAAGCGGTAATGATTGGTGTGGAGACACGGACCTCTGCACCAGTACGAATCATAAGAGATAGGGAAACTTTGCAGCATGTAAGAATTAAAGGATTGTTTCCATGCGGAGAAGGAGCAGGATATGCAGGTGGTATTGTTTCTGCCGGCATTGATGGAGAGCGATGTGCAGAAGCAGTAGCTAACTACTTCAAGCTATAACAATTGTTTTTATTGCTAACTTTGCTATACCTTTTTAATATGTATAGATGAAAAGCACAACCGACATACAAATGAGCAATGTTATCGTAAATTCTTTTAATGAAATATATACTTCTTATTATAAGAAGTGATACGAACTGCGGAATTGCAATTGATAATATGTTCATGATGATTTGGCAGCAGAAGATATTGCTTCCGAATCGTTGATTAAATTATGGGAAAAATTAAAAACAGAGAAAATAGATTATATAGAGCCTCTCCTACTTACCATATTAAAGAATAAAGCTTTGGACTATCTGAAGCACGAAGAAGTCAAACGCACGGCTTTTGAATCTATGGTCGATTGGCACCAACAGGAACTTTCTATTCGTATTTCAACTTTAGAGTCATGCGATCCCAATGAAATATTCTCGGATGAAGTAGAAAGTATCATCCGGGAAACATTGAAATTACTTCCTGAACAAACCCGACAGATATTTCTACTAAGCCGGTTCGAAAACAAGTCTAATAAAGAAATTGCCGAACAGATGGGAATTTCCATAAAAGGAGTGGAATATCATATATCAAAAGCATTAAAGGCATTACGGATAACCTTAAAAGATTATCTTCCTCTATTTTATTTCTTCTTCTATTATTAAATTCAGCCATGTATCTCTGCCTTTTTGAGAGCAGAAATCTTTTTTTTCATTTTTTCCAATTTTCTTTTAGGGTTGTTTTCACTTTAGTCGTTACTATATAAAACACAATAAAGAATGAATTCCGAATTACTTCAAATATATATATCCGGCAATGCCACTGAAACCGAAAAACAACGTGTTACCGAGTGGATGCAAGAAAGTCCGGAAAACATGCGCGAATATATGGCACAGCGCAAGCTACATGATATTGCCCTATGGCGCACAGAACCTGTGAAAACAGAAAATAAGCAGTTAATAAAGCATTTCACATTGCGCACACTTTGGATAGAGACTGCAAAAATTGCAGCAATATTCGCAGTTGTTCTATTAGGTACATACTATTGGTCCGAAAAGCACCAGGCAGAACAAAGTGAATCACTCCAATCCATACATGTACCTGCCGGGCAGCGAGCCGAACTAATGTTGGCAGACGGTACTAAAGTATGGCTGAATTCGCTTAGTACGTTAACCTTTCCGGGACATTTCAATGGTGATATCCGGAATGTAAAGCTGGATGGTGAAGGCTACTTCGCAGTCACTAAAAATGAAAAACAGCCTTTTATTGTAGAAACCAATAAATGTAATGTCAAGGTATTGGGGACGGAATTCAATGTCATGGCTTATGCAGCGGACAGTATCTGGGAAACGGCCTTATTGGAAGGAGCAGTAGAAATCTTAAGTCCCGGTACTACAATGAACGGAATGAAGTTGGAACCCAATACAATGGCAAGTCTGAAAGGAAACAAACTGATAAAAGGACGAATTAAAGACCCTGAACACTTTTTGTGGCGTGAAGGCTTGATTTGCTTTAACAATGTATCCGTCAAAGATATGCTGGAAAAGCTAAAGTTATATTACGGAGTAGATATTATTGTAAATAATACCAAAATATTAAACAATCGTTATACCGGTAAATTCAGAACGGGAGATGGAGTAGAACATGTTTTGAGAGTCCTCAGACTGAATAATAAATTTACCTACAAGAAAGATGATGAGAAGAATGTAATCACTATTTATTAACCTTTTAAAATCGTTTTGCCTATGAAGTAACACACTCGAATAAAAAAATGGGACAGTGCTGCAACACCATCCCATAGACAGTCAATTATGCATTGACTTTTTTCTCTAAATAATCTTAAGTAAAAACCTAAAATTAGTAATGCAAAGTTACTACAAAAAAGTGAAATGCGGAAAGATATAGTGATAGAATTGAG
>USSR01000429.1 GCA_900557355.1 uncultured Bacteroides sp. | reverse complement strand
CAACTTTTCAAGTTCTTCAGGAGAAAAACCTTTACTTCCTGCCACACGTCCCAGCTTCAGTGCCAGATCGTTGCGATTACCGCGACGGAAGGGATTGTTCCGTTCAAACTCATCGAGCAAACGGGAAATAAATCCGCATGCTACAGACGAAGTATCCGGAACGACAATCTGCAATGCCTTTGACTGGCCGGTTGCCAGCACCTTCGGCGGAATGGTTAGCGGAACATCCGGTAACGACGGACACTCCGGCATCTGAAATGCCACAGCCTCAGCATTCCAATATGCTTCCGGGTCATAACTGTAAAAACAAGGCTGAGTCAGAATCTTGCATTTCTCATCGTAAGGATGCCTTACATGAGTACTCACCGCACTGCCCACAACAGAATAAAGACGTGCGTAATCTTCCTGTACATCCTCTTTCCGTATGCGAACCAGCACCTTGATTCCCTCACCGGAAATACTGATGAACGAAATGCAAGTAAAAGGTAAAGAGCGGGTCAGTTCCAACACCTCCCGGGTTCGATCGCCGGTATTGTCCAAATCAATGCACAACAGTGCGCTATGCACCAACAAACACTGCACCGCATGCCCTCCCCGGCAAATACCGGCAGGGACAATACAAAGCATACTGTCCTTCACGGCTTGTGCTTCAGCTTCATGCCCAGGCAGAGCTTTCAGCCGACGGTACTCCTGTACCTGCCGGCGATAGCGGTCGCTACGCACCGTATCTACAAATTCCCGGATAGTAATAGTACGTGATGTTTTACTCCGCACGCTCGGAAACTCAGAGACGGAACCGGGAAATTCCGAATCTGCGATTTGTTTTTGATCTGTATCCTTCATATTTTCAATGTTACAGCATCAGGCAGCAGGCACTATTGCCGCTGCCACTGTAAAGGAAAACATAATAATACAAATCACCTTTTGATTTTTGTACACTTCTATTTTCTAATCACATCATCTTCAATGATATAAAAACAAAAAGTGTACAATTTGCATATTCGTATTTTTTAACTATTCATTCTATTTCTTACAATCCATATTTATTTTTTTCCCTTTCTCTTTTTCTTCTTTCTTCCCTTTCCATATAATCCAAGAGAAGCTTGGTGAGAGTCTTCAGAATACGTCTCACTATTCTGGCCCCTTCCTCGCTTAATAACTTTTTTTTCGCCAGGACAGCACAAAAAGCATCCATACTCCTCAACTCTTTTAACTCAGCAATATTAATTTTAAGTCGCTCTTCCAAAACTTAATCAGTCTATCCTGTTGCTACATTTTATTTCAGTTTGCATCAGGTTAAGCTCGGGATATCCACAAAGGATAGACAGGGGAAAGACCTGTAGTATACACAATGGCTACTTTTATGCACAGAGAAAATTATATATTATCAGTTACAGCAATTCTTATGATTTTATATGAATTACTATAGTTAAAATAATTAATTTGCAAAAGTAATAAAATTTAGTTTCCTAACACACTTATCTGATCATTCTTTATAGGCAATTTATAATACAAGCCTACACAAAAGTTATATAACAGGTATTTCTTTCCATAAACAACCGGTCTTCCTCGTAAGTGAGAACCCCAGAAACGCTTCAAACTCAAGTTCTTATTTTTAATATACAACATGAGGTTGTGTACCAATAAAAATTAGAACACAACCTCATCTATTTTCTTTATTTCATTATGCCTACTTTATTTAAGGTGTATGCTCGCACGCTGATCATTGAGTATATACAAACTCTCTAAATGCTTGTTGATGATGGTTTCGCCACCTCCTACTTGTATACGGTTGCCACCTTCGGCACCAAAACCTCCCAATGCCGCCGAGCGTACATCGGCTACATAGCCGGGGGAGCGTCCCTTCACATACGTATAGCCAAAGAAGAGAGGAGTCACATCGGCCAGTCTGGCTTTTGCCTTCCATTCCAATTGAAGTTGTACGAACATTTCACCCGGGCAAACAGCTATTGCAAAGTCATTAATGAGGAATGTAGCGATATGGACATTTACCTTACGGTTTTTGTCCGCGCGAGTAGAGAATTGCAACGAGTCTGTACGCATTTTGAAAGAGGTGTTATCACTGGAAGCATGTAATGCATTGGCAAGTTTAATCACTTCGATTCCGAGCAATTCTCCTGTGCGCTGAATGGGCTTGTAGTCTGTTTTGATAGGATCATTGGGACCTGAGCGTCTCCGGCTAATCATCAGCCCTTCCACATTACCACCGCCACCTGCTACAAAGAGGCAGACAGCTTTGTTATCGAACGCTTCTTCCACCTTCCTACAAGCATATCCGGGATAGTCGGCCGAAATTTCATAGCTGAAACAACCAAGGTCTGCATGCATGGCATAACTCATAACGATAGCACGTGCATTACCTTGCATATCTTCTACCTTAATTACGCCTACTTCGGGGTCAACCGGGCCGAAAGGTATCCGTTCGGGGTTTTCTACATTGTAGTGTTCATCGCCTATCCACGATTCGCGAGCCTTACCGTCTTTACGGATAATGAGGCGATTGAAACCCAATTGCGGAAACGTACGCGTGCCGGCCGAGATACGTGCGGGGAACATATTGCCAATTGCTTCGCCCACTACCTTAATGATGCACTCTTCAAAGAACGGAGTGTGGTCAGGTTTCTTTTCACGAGGTCTGGCATCAGCCATGTTGGGATCTTCGTGAGTATGCGAAGCACAGATCAGCAACTGCGTGATGCCGTATTTTTCTTTGCAGACATCAGCCACGCGGTCGCTATAAAAATTAACCAGGTCGACAGACACCTGTGCTACACGCATATCGCCTACCTCCATCACCAAAGCACGTGCATACACAGAGTCGTGTTGATTTTAGCCGTTCCGGCCATTAGCTGTCCTTCGGCAGCCTTGAGTGTGCCCGATAGAGCCAGGCATCCACAGAGCAGGATGAAAAGGAATACTTTTTTCATGATTAAAATGTTATTATTCAGTTAATACTTTGATATGACCTTGCAGATTGAGCATCTATCATGCAAACCCCAAAGTCTCATAATTCAGCTTAAAATCTGACGGGTTTACCGCTTTTAGCACTTTTGATTGCAGATTCTAATATTTCTACAACGATCAGGTTATTTTCCAATGAAGACAAATCATAAGGCTGTACCTGAATTTCCTTCCTAACAGCAGCTTTCAGGTAATAGAAAGAATCATTATAAGGCTCTTTAAGCTTGGGAGGCAATGTCGTTTTTTCTTTTCGATGGGTATAAACACGCATAGAACCCGGAGTATCCTGATAGATATATCCTTCGCTACCATAAATATGCATATCTTTCCGTCCCTTCGGCCAATTCCATGAACCCATAATTTGTACGGTTGCAGAGGGGTACTCGACTAAAATTGTAGCATCGTCATCTACTTTCGGATATTTGTCCGGCTTAAGTTGTTTCAGAATGGCGTATACACTTTTAGGTCTTTCACCGTTCATCAGCCAGGTTACCAAGTTTGCGCCATAGCAGCCAAAGTCTATTACGGCTCCACCTCCATTCAACTTCGGATCGGTCAGCCAGTCGGTAAACTCTTTTCCGCAACCTATTTCAATAGGGCCTTCATGCCCGTCGTACACTTCAATACGATTTATCTTGCCTATTGCGTTTTCATTCTTTATTAACCGATAGGCTTCATGATTCGTATCATACCAAGTCGTTTCGTAGTTTGTCAGCAGCAGCGTATTGTTTTCACGTGCCAACCGAGCCATCCGATTCGCATGATTCATGTTGACTGCCAGAGGCTTTTCCACCATTACATGTATACCGCGCGGTGCGCAGGCTTCTACAATAGCCAGATGATCGTAGATAGATCCGTAAGCGACAACCGCCTCCGGCTTAGTTTTATCCAGCATTTCCTCCAAATCGGCATAGAAAAGAGAACTATCCACCTTTTTGCGCAACGGGTTATTGACTCTTAACTGTTCATCGGGTTCTGCCACTCCTACAATTTCGAAATCACCTCTTTCCAGCCGAACCAGCACTTCATGGAGATGTCCGTGTGACACTCCCGCTACACCCAGACGGAGTGGTTTCAATTCTTGAGCGTTCAGTGTAAAAGACAGACTAATGACAGACAAGCATAAGAAAAATGTCTTAAAAATGTTTTTTGTATTCATACCACACTAATGGAATTAAAAAGATAAAAGATTTGCATTTTTATATTCCTCCCCTCTCAACGGCGACGGGAAGCAGCCACAGGTTCAGTCGTATATTCCACTTTTGCAGTTTCATGAGGCAAGGCACGCATCTCTGTTGCAGGCTTTGTATCATCGTTCGAATTATCGGAAAGAGTTACTGCAAAAAGGGCTACTCCCGCATCCTTCGGCAAAGTCAGAGCCTTGGCATCCGGAGCAATATCAAGGCAGATTTTATACAAATAAGTATAAATATAGGACTCATTACCCCCCACCCGGCTACTGTGGCGATGCGTTCCGATATAAGCTATCGAAGCATCCTTCATATAGCCTTCACTTTCACCCGTCCATCCCCACTGACCTATAAATCCTGAGTAAAAGGGTACATTGACACTATAATCTTTCCCATCTACCTGGAACGAAGCTTTGCGATCACCGTGTGACGAAGTCACCAGCAGGTAACATTTCGTATATCCGTGTTTCTCAGGAAGGGGTATTGTTTGCCCGTCGCAACGGATATAGTTATAGTCGGCAGGATTGTTTTCCATCCGGAACGTTACCCCCTCGGCTTCTACTACATCCGGCATCAGTTCGGCAGCAAAAGAATTGCCTTCTCCATCAAAATTCCCCGACATACTGAATTCGTCCACTGTAAGAGCAGTCGCGTTACATTCAATATCTATAGAATGATTTTCTGGAATCGCGAGGCATGCATTTTCCTTAAGTCTCACACTGAAAGTGCGTGGTTGGAAAGCTGTCCCGCTAAAAACAATTTTGTCACCCTCATATTTTGTCTCACCGACATACTCCTCGATACCGTTCACCTCACAAGCGCTCTCCACTGCACTTGCAAAAATGATTTCTGCATTTTCAAAATCTTTTCCATAAATTTCGTTCACCCTTACGATGTAGCTCTTACCGTCTTCCGCTTTCTTAACAGCCTTTATCGCTATGCCGGGCATATTGGTCTTGACGAACGATAACTTGCGTCCCAACGTTCCGGCATGTTTCGGAGTAGTGAAAGAAAGTAAGGGCTGATTGAATGCTTCAGCTTTCCATGCAGTCCCCGCTTCTGCAATATCGGACTTATGACCATATATGGAATAGCTAAAAGTATGATGCCCCATGTCCAGATGTTCCTGATGAGCCATATTGGGATCCTTGCCTACCGCCGGAGTATTCAAGAGAGTAAGCCTCAACGTATGGTTGTCCGGTTTATCCCATCCGTATTTGCTGTCGTTCATCACAGAAATGCCGTAACTGCCATCCGCAGACGTAATGTCGGCCCATTGCTGGGCTACCACCTCATACTTGTTATCTGTATTGCTGCCGCGTCCGATATAACCTATGCCAAGGTCGTATGTAGCTATTTCATTCGACACATTCATTGGGAACTCGGCTTTAAGGAGGGTATTCCTTTCGTTCCAGTCTATCTCGTTACGAATATCTATCCGGTCATCTTGTCCTCCTTCCGTAAGAGTTATATACTGTACGAAGTTGGAAGTGCCGTAAGTACGTTTCACTTTGAGTGAAGCACGTACCGGTCCGTTTTCCGCCACGGAAATCTCAACATTACCATTTACCGGCAACGGTGTCTGGTCAATCGTTTTCTTGAACAGCTCCCATGCCGGCCATGTGCGTGACTCGCTAGGGGTGAAAAGCGCAAGGCGAAAAGCCTTACCTGATTCCACCAACTCACGTCCGTTGCGTTTATCAGTTATCGAAGCGATGTCTCCGTTCTTGTCCAGTACAACTTTATAAATCGAATTCTCCAAAATATTACTTTCAGCTTTCAACTGCTTAGTACCGGATATTTTTCCGCTACGCACATCGTAAACCGAAAAACTTACCGGATCCATATCCACCGGAAAAAGTACGGTAGCCTTACCGTTCTGCCATGAAAGAAGTTGCCCGGAAACCTTTTTCCCATTGGGGGCAACGGCTACTATGTCTTTCGGTTGCGAAGCGCTATAA
>USSR01000428.1 GCA_900557355.1 uncultured Bacteroides sp. | reverse complement strand
GATCACATTCGGGTCCAAGCGAAACAGAAAACTATAATCTTTGCTGGCATCGGGAATGTCTAAAGTCATTTTGGGCATTTGGGGAGCTGCCATTTTCATCAGGTTCATATCCAAAAGGAATCCATCAAAATTCTTTGTTGCCGGCATATTCATACTGCGAACACTGTCAGCGGGTACTTCATTCTGGGCATTTACTCTGAAAGAAAGAAGACAGAAAAGTATGATTAGTCCTATATATTTCATCACTTAATGGTCTTTATTTAATGGCGAATATAAGAAATAAGTATGAATTATGGAAATATATAGCATTTATTAAAATAAAACTTGTATATTATATGCTGATATTTGAGTATTGTTGTTATCTTTGGAGCGTAAATAATTGAATTGGTTTTATAAGCAATCTATTTGTTCCTCTCTAACCGGTAAATGAACGGGCTGTATCTCGTGTGGAAATGCAGCCCGTTTTCTATTTCTTTTTTCTATTGAGATGAATCACCGGAGCAAGTATCGGGACTGTTTCCCACTTCATTTTCGAAGCATTGTACGCTCGTTCCACGCCTCCCTGTATTTCCAGATAATCATTGATTTTCACTTCCATGACTACACCGTAGTGGCTTTGTGGATACATAGGATTCATATATCCGTTCAGAGAGTTTTGTTTGCCAAAGCCTGAATATTGTCCGAAGAAGCGGATACGAAGGAAATTGTTGATGCGATAGGCGGCAGAGGCATCCAAGCCAATGTCGAATTGAGAACCATGCATGCGCGAAGGGATGGTGTATTTGGCGGTATACATACCCCCTGTCAATTCCCAGCGTTCATCAGGGCGATATATAAAATCGGCACCTGACTGGATAATTGTTCCCATAGTAGGGTAGGTATTGTAGGTGCTGAATGTGCTCAATATACTATTAGGTGAAAGCTGAAAAGCACCGTAATGCTCGTAATCCATCACGAAAGGATCGTAACTGCTGACCATCTTTCCCATTCTGATATCCATCCACGGAAAGTTGGGATAATAAGTCGGAAGAATGATGCGTAAGTCTGTGCTATCCATGCTGAGAGAAGTCTTTACCGGCATATCCCGATTAGGAGCGACAGCTGTTCCGGGTGGAGGAAACAACGGTTCTTTTCCCATTTCCGTGGGAAAACGATTCAATAATGTGCTGTCCTTTGTTTGCTCGTTTTGTGCAGCAACGCGAAAGGAAACAGTGAGAAGGAACAGAATGATGAATAGTTTTTTCATAAGTCGTTATGTGTTAACGGAAGTTTCAGTTGATGATAAGTTTGTATCCGATACCTCGGACATTGACAATGCGGATACGTTCGTCCTTATAAAGTTTATGTCGCAATTTAGTGATGAACACGTGCAGGCTGCGCGAATTGAAGAAACTGTCGTCCCCCCAAAGATCGAGCAGGATATTCTGGGTATTCACTACCTGATTACGGTTTTCGCACAGGCGTTTCAGGATTTCGGCCTCGCGGTGGGAGAGTTCCTGCTCTATTCCGGTATGGGATAATATCTGTGTGACAGAGTTGAAATGGTAATCGCCTATCTTGAAACAGGTTTCTTCCTTCTTCGGTTCCTCTTTGAATGTAAATGCTTTGCCCACCAGCGCTTTAATGCGTACGATAAGTTCCTGCATGCCGAAAGGCTTTTTCAGATAGTCGTTGGCCCCGAGTTCAAAGCCTTCTACCACATCATTGATGGAAGAACGGGCAGTGAGAAAAAGTACCGGAGTTCGTTTGTCGGTCTGACGGATGTGGCGTACCATTTCAAAACCATCCATGCGAGGCATCATAACATCGGCTACCAGTACATCAGGGCGTAAGTCGAAGAACATACGCAGACCTTCCTCGCCATCGGCAGCAGTATGGATGATAAAGTTCTGGCCTTCCAGCGTATCTTTGATAATCATGGCGAGGGTTTGTTCATCCTCAACCAGCAGTACCTTGATTTTGTCCATATCTTGATTCATTTTCATAATAAGCAATGTTATTCAGATTCTTATTGTAAAAGTACTTCCTTTTCCCGCTTCACTTCGTACGGTTACAATGCCACCGTGCTTTTCTACCATTGTCTTTACATAGAAAAGCCCCAGCCCGTAGCCTTTGGTATTGTGGATATTTCCTGTCGGAACCCGGTAGAATTTATCGAAAATGTGAGGTTGTTTATCCGTAGGGATACCAATACCGTGGTCTGTAACTGAGATTTCCACTTGTTCCGTTTCCTTTTTCCGGCAACAGATCATTATGTCGGCTTTATCCGGAGAGTATTTGATGGCATTATCTATCAGATTACTCAGAATATTACTAAAGTGTGTACGGTCGGCAATGATTGTCAGGTCTTCCGGTGCAATGTCGAGATTGATTTCTACAGGCTTGCCCGCTTTCAGTTTATGCTGTTCGATGAGTGCCGGGAACAGATCGTGCAAGCTGAGCGTCTCCGGATGCAAACGGAAGGTTTTACGGCGTTCCATACTCATGGAGAGAATTTGTTCCACCAGTCCGCTTAATCGCTGTAACTGTTCTTGGCAGATAACCAGATACTTATCCCGTTGTTGCTTGTCTTCTGCCAGATTGAAATTAAGCAAAGCATCGTTGGCGGCATACGCCACGGCAATAGGTGTTTTCAGCTCGTGGGTAATGTTGTTGGTAAAGTCGCTCTTCATCTCTTCCAGTGTTTTCTGCCGCAAAATGGTGCGGATAAGAAACCAGAAGGAGAAACCTAATATAATAAGAATAACGAATGATGTGGTAAGAATACCGCTCATCTGCCGCAATACAATCTTATAAATAGGCTCTATTGTGAGGCGGTAACTTTGATTGGAGTGAATGTCGAAAGCATAATTATATTGTTTTGCTTTTTCACTGGGTATGTATCCGGGAGTCCCGACAATGGCGAGCGTATCAGTATAAACCAGCGTTGAGTCCGGATCAGCACCGGAATGAAGACGCTCCAATCGGTAGGGAAGTTTAAGCCCCCGTTCTTGCAGATAGGTATTCAGCAGACTGTCATAAACGGCTATATCAGGTTCTATAAAAATATCCAGCCCCGAGTGCATTCCGCGCTGGATGAAAGTGGCAAGTTCCACCATACTGCTTTGGTCACGCAGCATCATGTCTATTCCACCTTCGGCTCTTAAAGAAGCCTGAGGTTCATCCTCATTAATCACTGTATCTTCCAGGACCTCTTTTACTGAATCTCTTTCTGCCCAGACTGAAATATTTGTGCCTTCCTGTCCCCGTGTGAAAAGGATATCTCTTGTCGAGTCATTCGGATAACTTACTGATACACTGTCATACTTCATAGGGATACCTTCTTTTAAAAGTGAACGACTTCCGGCACTGTCTGTTTGGTTAACAGTTGTACTGCTGCGGACAAATGATTTTCCGGAATCGGAATTGTATCCTGCTGAAACCTCTACGGAACCGTGGGCTTTATTTTCTTTTTGCATCTCCTTTACACGCAGCATCATCTCATTATAATCACTCATGCGCATGGCCTCTACGATGCTTTGTTCCAGTTCGTGCTTCATCGTTTTGTATAGCCCCGTGATCCAGTATGCCTGGTAAATAAAGATACCCAGCAGAGAGATTATGACTAATATGGCAATAGGTCTGAATGGCAGTTTCATGTAGCTCTTGTATTTATATGGACAAAGATAGGAAAGATAACCACTACATGTATGAACGGTAAGACTAAATAACACTTCAGATAACACTAGATAAGACTACGTAAGTTCCGGATAACACAAAGTCCGGAAGATTTCACCGTACTTTGCAGTGCAAGAGCTTAAGGGATGATTCGGTTTTGCACAAGGCATCTTTTGCAAAAGATATAGGGATAATCCCGTTCGCTCCCTTGCATAATTGGGTGTTAACCTTGGTCAACAGGTCTGTCAACCTTGGTAAACAGGCTTGTCAACGTTGGTCAACAGGCCTGTCAACCAAGGTTAACATCCAATAACATCTAAGTCTGAACACATTTATGTCGTATCTAAAACAAATGAACATGAAGTCTTATTACTATCTTTCCCTAATGCTATGTGCATTGAGCGCAGGAGTTTCCGCTCAGGAAATAACGAAGAGTACGGATGCAGAGAGCGAACGGACGCTCAGCGCAGACAGTATTATAACACAAGACAAGCAGCTGGACAGTCTTTATCAATCTCTTCCCGAAATAATGATTACCGGGCAACGTCCCATCGTGAAAGCGGAGCAAGGTAAACTGGTGTACGATCTTCCGCGCCTTATCGGTAATCTACCCGTAGATAATGCTTATGACGCTGTGAAGGAACTGCCGGGCGTAACCGAGATGAATGGCGGGTTGATGTTGGCAGGGCAGGGGGTAACCGTGATATTGGATGGCAAAGTTACCACCATGAGTACCGAACAGCTTTATTCTTTGCTGAAAAGTATCCCCTCCAGTCGCATTGAGAAGGCGGAAGTGATGTACAATGCTCCGGCACGCTATCAGGTGCGGGGTGCACTTATCAATATCACACTGAAACAAAGCACCGGAGGCCCGTCTTCCTGGCAGGGAGAGCTTTATGGCAAATATAATCAGAAACATTACGAGGGCTTCAACGAACGTGCCAGTCTGATCTATAATGGAAATAAATTCTCAGCAGATTTTCTTTACTCACACAACCACGGACGGGGATATTCTTTAACCGATAAAGAAGCTATGCACTCTCTGGCGGACGGTTCGGTTCATCACATCACAACCGATGAGATGGGCCGGAGCCGTTCACATACCCATAGTTTCCGGGTAGGGGCGGATTACAATATTGCCAAGGATCATCAGCTGAGTTTTGTTTATAATGGAAGTTATTCGACTTACCACAGTCTGATGGATATTTACGGTACGCAGCAGTCCAACACCCGTAGCAGCAGTACCGATTGGCTGCACAATGGGCGTCTGGATTACCGTACACCTTTCGGACTGAAAGCTGGTGCTGAATTGACTTATTACCGTTCTCCATCCGATCAGTTATTGCATAGCAGCATGCAAGGTGAAGAGCTGGCCTTTTATACTGAAGACTGTCAGCGCATCAATCGCTGGAAATTCTTCCTTGCCCAGGAGCATAATCTGGGGCGTGGATGGGGATTGAATTATGGTGCCGTTTATACTACCAGTATCGACCACAGTTATCAATATTATTATGATACGGAGAAGGGTGCGGGAACAAAGGCAGGTGTAAGCACAGGTATTCCCGATAATATGCAATCCCGCCGTCGCGAACAAACTCTGAACTTCTATGCGGGTTTCAATAAAAGTTTTGGTGATAAACTTTCCCTGGATGCTTCGCTTGCCGTGGAACATTATAAGACACCGGTATGGAATCAATGGGATTGGTATCCTACCATTAACCTGAGTTATATGCCCGCCCCCGGCTATGTTTGGCAATTGGCTTTGAGCAGTGATAAAGATTATCCTGATTATTGGGCGGTACAGGATGCTATTTCTTATCTGGGCGGTGGATATTCTGAAATACATGGGAACCCGTTCCTGAAACCGGCTCAGGAATATCAACTTCAGTTGACACATATTTTGAAGAGTAAATACATCTTCAGTGCATGGTTTAATCATACGAAAGATTACTCAGTCCAGACTCTTTATCAATCCTCCGAACGTCTGGTGGAGATCTATAAGCATTTGAATTTTAATTACCAGCAACAAGCAGGATTGCAGGCTTCTATACCATTTGATATAAAGCAATTGTTAAATTCTCGTTTAACTTTGATTGGTGTATGGCATCATGAGAAAGATGAGGATTTCTGGGATATTCCTTTCAACCGGAATATTTGTTATGGTATTGCCGTACTGACAAATACTTTCACTCTTTCTAAGAAGCCTGATCTGAAACTGACACTGACGGGAATGGCTCGTAGTAAAGCGACTCAGGGAATTTATGATTTACCGTCTTCAGGGTATGTAAATGCTGCTTTGCGGTATGGCTTTGCCAAAGGAAAGGCTGTTCTGAATCTTTATTGCAATGATATCTTTGAGACGGGACAGATAAAACCACGCATCCGTTTTGGTACGCAGAACGTGACGAATGATTATACTTGTTTCAGGGAAATCGGGGTGTCGTTTACGTATAAATTCGGAGGATACAGGGAGAAGAAGAGGGAGGAAGTGGATAGGTCGAGGTTTAAGTAACGCGTGTGTACTTTTTCTTTCGGCTTGTCCCGAAAGA
>USSR01000427.1 GCA_900557355.1 uncultured Bacteroides sp. | reverse complement strand
GGTAAGGCACGTCTTAACTCTTATGACAAATTGCTGAATGAGGACGTGAAGGAGAAAGAAGAGAAACTTGAAATCTTTATTCCGAATGGTCCCCGTCTGGGTAATAAGGTCATTGAAGCCAAACATGTGGCTAAAGCATACGGTGATAAACTGTTGTTTGACGATTTGAACTTTATGCTTCCTCCTAATGGTATTGTCGGTGTGATTGGCCCTAATGGTGCGGGAAAGACGACATTGTTCCGCCTGATTATGGGATTGGAAACAGTGGATAAAGGAGAATTTGAAGTAGGAGAGACTGTAAAGGTGGCGTATGTAGACCAGCAGCACAGAGATATTGATCCGAATAAGAGTGTATATCAGGTAATTTCCGGTGGTAATGAGTTGATCCGTATGGGTGGACGTGATGTGAATGCGCGTGCATACCTTTCCCGTTTCAATTTCTCGGGAGGTGATCAGGAAAAACTCTGCGGCGTACTGTCCGGTGGTGAAAGAAACCGTTTACACTTGGCGATGGCTTTGAAAGAAGAAGGTAATGTACTGTTGCTCGATGAGCCTACCAATGATATCGACGTAAACACACTACGTGCTTTGGAAGAAGGTTTGGAAGATTTCGCCGGCTGTGCAGTAGTTATCTCGCACGACCGTTGGTTCCTCGACCGTATCTGTACACATATCCTTGCTTTTGAAGGAGACTCCAATGTATTCTACTTCGAAGGTTCTTATTCAGAATATGAAGAAAATAAAATGAAACGTTTGGGAAATGAAGAACCAAAACGTGTTCGTTATAGAAAGTTAATGACTGACTAGTATAAAGTAATAGATTGAAGCATTTCTAATGCTTTCTGTTTCAAAATAAAAGGCTCTGCAAATATTGTGGAGCCTTTATCATTTTATAACAGGGGAAAACGTTTATCTCTCTTAAAAAATTGTAGTATAATCGTAATGTAGTTCTAAATATTATTAATTATATTTGTGCACAGTTTTTAAAAGCAAACAATTTATATTAACTAATCAACTACATTTATGTTAAAGAGAATGCGATCTTTTTTAGTAGCGGCGATGCTCATGGTCATTGCTACCGTTAGTGCGCAGGTTACCACTTCTAGTATGAGTGGTAAGGTTACAGCACAAGATGAACCTATCATTGGAGCGACTGTGGTTGCAATCCACGAGCCGTCAGGTACACGTTATGGTACAGTGACTAATATCAGTGGTCAATTTAATTTGCAAGGTATGCGTACCGGTGGTCCTTACAAAGTTGAAGTTTCTTATGTTGGTTATCAGACTGCTATTTATAAAGGTGTAAATTTATCGTTAGGAGAAGTATACACTTTAAATGTAGTTTTAAAGGAAAGTTCTGAATTATTGGATGAAGTTATAGTAACAGCACAGAAAACAGTAGAGAAGATGGGGACTGTAACGAATGTGAGTGAGCGTCAGTTAACGACATTGCCTACTATTAATCGTAGTATTACTGACTTTACTAAACTTTCTCCTTATGCGGGTGGCAGTAATTCTTTTGCCGGACGTGATGGACGTTATAATACAATAACTGTGGATGGTGCAGCTTTGAACAATAATTTTGGTTTGAGTACTAATAATTTGCCGGGTGGAGATGCGCAGCCTATTTCACTTGATGCAATTGATGAAATTAGCGTTAATGTTTCTCCTTATAGTGTTACGTATTCCAATTTTACGGGAGCTTCTATTAATGCTGTAACCAAGAGTGGTACAAACGAATTAAAGGGAACAGTTTATACATATCAGAAACCAAAGAATTTTATAGGAAAATCTATTAACGATGTTGACGTTCCTAATGTGGAAAGTTATAAATCCAGTTTGTATGGCTTTACATTAGGAGCTCCGATAATAAAAAATAAACTATTCTTTTTTGTAAATGGAGAATTAGAAAATAGTACTAGCCCTGGTATTTTGTGGACTCCTAGTCAAGAAGAAGGTGGAAGTGGGGATAATCAAAATCATATTTCTAGAACTTGGATAAAGGATTTGAAGACAATAAGTGATTTTGTAAAGGATAAATATGGATATGATCCGGGAAGTTATGATAAATTTGATGATTTCGAGAGTAAAAATTGGAAGCTTATGGCTCGTTTGGATTGGAATATTAATAAAAGTCATAAACTGTCATTACGTTTTAACACAGTGAAATCAGAAAATGATGCTAGTATTAGTTCAACTTCTTCAGTAATCACTAAAGCTAATTCAAACCGTTATGGGGTTGATGCATTTGCATTTGGAAATTCCAACTATGGTTTTAGAAATATTGTAACGTCTCTTTCCGGTGAGTTGAATAGCAATTTTTCTTCTTCAGTACAAAACAAATTATTAGTGACTTATACCCATATCCGAGATTCTCGTACAACTAAGGGAGATGCGTTTCCAATGGTTGATATTTACAAGGACGGTAAGCAGTATATGACATTGGGTACAGAATTGTTTACTCCTTTTAATGATGTCGAGAATAATGTATTTAGTGTTACTGACAATGTAACTATTAATAAAGGAAACCATTTGATAACTGCCGGTGCAACATTTGAAAGACAGTATTTCATGAATTCATATTTACGTGCTCCTTATGGATATTATCGTTATGCTTCAATGGACGATTTTATGACGGGAGAAAAACCGATGCTGTATGGCATTACTTATGGATATAATGGAAAAGACGCTCCGGGAGCTGAACTGACATTTGGTATGTTGGGAGCTTATGCACAAGATGAATATTCTATTACACCTAATTTAAAATTGACATATGGATTACGCTTTGATTTACCGTTATATTTTGATGATTTGTTAGGGAATGCGGCTATCAAAGAACAGTCATTTAATGGAACGAATGTTGACGTATCCGAATGGCCGAAAAGTAAATTGTTAATATCTCCTCGTTTAGGATTTAATTGGGATATAAAAGGTGACCGTTCTATTGTTTTGACTGGAGGTACAGGCTTGTTTACAGGGTTATTACCATTTGTATGGTTCACTAACCAACCGACAAATGCAGGTCAGATGCAAAATATGGTCGAATTTGAGACTTCGGAATTACCGGCAAACTTTGCTTTTAATCCAAATTATAAAGAAACTCTTACCCAAAATCCGGATATGTTTCCATCAACTCCGGGAAATGAGGTCCCCGGTGCTATAGCTTATGTGGATCCGAATTTTAAAATGCCTCAAGTTTGGCGTAGTAATGTAAATGCAGAGTTTCAGTTACCTTATGGATTTATGCTTTCTGTTGGTGCTATGTATACACGTGATATATATAATGTTGTTCAGAAGAATATGAACGAAAAGGCCCCTTCTGGAACCTATAATGAACAACCGGGACGTGTATATTGGACTAAGAATAATTACTATGACAATCCTAAGACGAAAACCGTTATACAGTTGACTAATGGGGATGAAAAAGGTTATCAATATTCTTTTAATGCAGTATTAACGAAGAAATTTGATTTTGGCTTTACAGGTTCATTTGGGTACACTTATACAATGGCTAAAGATATGACGGCAAATCCAGGTTCATCGGCGGCTTCAGTATGGCAGAATAATGTTGCAGTTAATTCATTGAATGATCCGGGTGTCTCTTATTCTTTATTTTCTACCCCGCATCGTTTGATAGCTAATGCTTCTTATGAAGTTGCTTATGCGAATATGAAAACGACTGTTTCTTTGTTCTATACAGGTTACCAACAAGGACGTTTTTCTTATACCTATTCTAATGATATGAACGGTGACGGAAACTATTCCGATTTGATGTATGTGCCTGCTTCTAAAGAAGAAATGACATTTGTGGATATTAAAGATAAACAAAATAATGTGACTTATTCGGCGGTAGACCAACAAGAAGATTTTTGGAACTATGTAAATAATGACTCTTATTTGAATGATCACAAGGGGCAGTATGTAGAACGTGCTTCTTCTTTAGAACCGTGGATTCACCGTTTTGACATGAAGATAGCACAGGATTTTTATGCTAAGATTGGTAGCCGTAAGTACGGTATTCAAGTAAGTCTTGATATGTTGAATATTGGTAACTTATTAAATTCGAAGTGGGGGGCTTATCGCTCTTGCGGTTTGCAGAGTTATGATAATGTAAGGTTGTTAAAAACAGCAAGTAAGGTAGGAGAACCTCTTACTTATCAGATGAATGCATCTTCTCGCGAGGTGTTCCAGAAAAATTCTAAATGGGATTATACTGCTTCTACAGGTAGTGCATGGCAGATGCAGTTAGGCGTTAAGTTTACATTCTAGAATATTTATATAAAAAGATGCTTCGTTCAATAAACGGAGCATCTTTTTTATTTCATCCTCATCACCACCGGATTATGATCGCTATAATTAAGATCCGGCGAGAAGTAATCCGTGCTATTCAGTTCCGGTGAATGGAGAATATAGTCGATTCTCAACAGATGCTTGAAGTACTTGAAAGTATACATATACCCATGCCCGCTCCTCTGAAAACCATCCTGCAACTTATCACCTTTTATAGTATGATAAACATACGAAGACGGCAGAGAGTTAAAGTCACCGCAGACTAGAGTAGGATAGGGGGAGGCGGCTATCAGTTGCTTGAGAAGATCAGCTTGTACGGCCCGTTTCCGGAAATTCTCATGTAAGCCGTCGATAAGTCCCAGGGCAGCATGTTCCACTCTTTGGGAATCATCCGTACGAAGTCCCTTTTCCAGTTTGCGCTTGTTCTGGCTTACTTCCGTTGTTTGGAGATGATTGTTGAACAGGCGGATGGTGCGACCATTGATTTCAATATCACATGCAAGACTGCAATTTTTCGAATCAGGATAGATGATAAGATGCTCCTCCTTGATAGGATAACGGCTGAAAACAGCCAGTTGCAACAGATTCTTTCCTTCGGGCGAAGAAGGAATATAATGATACGGCCAATTAGAAAGAGCTGCGTATATACTATCGATGCCAAACTCATCGTTAATGCCAAATTCTTGAAAACAGAGAATATCTGCTTGCAGATTTCTCATGTAAGAAGCAATCTCCTTGCATGAGTAGCCGGTATGCTCGTGGTTAAAGGCATCGACGTTGTAAGTAGCAACCGTCAACACTCCCGGAGTATATACATTCATTTTAACCATCGGTGACGAAGCCGGACTGAAAAAAGGCGATTGTAATACACAGCTTATATACCCCCAATTGCTGAATATAGCAATCAGAGGGATGAAAACCCAGCACCGCCAACGAATCGTCCAGTAGATAGCAGAAGCAAGATTAGCCAATAAAAGTATCGGCAGTATCAAACCGATGAAAGGCATAAATTTGAAACTATCCGGTGCGGCATTGCCTACGAAAGCACCCGCAATGG
Organism: uncultured Bacteroides sp.; assembly: GCA_900557355.1. Lineage (GTDB taxonomy): Bacteria > Bacteroidota > Bacteroidia > Bacteroidales > Bacteroidaceae > Bacteroides. Next base: position 871 of record USSR01000427.1, on the reverse strand, counting down.
TAACTCCTGCCAAAATACTGGTCAGCACGATGGATATGTAATAAAACAGTCTGTAAAAGGCTTTCATTTAATCTAAATTATTTGCTGGTTGTATCATGAGGGATTAAGCTCTCTACGAAGGAAGCAACCATTTATGAATCATTGCTTTCAACTTATCATCCGCTATTGGTTTAGCTATAAAATCATTGCACCCCGCTTCTTCAGCTGCTTTTCGGTCCTGTTCGTATGCAAAGGCACTTTGAGCAATAATAGGGACAGTGGCAGACAGCTCACGGATGATTTTTGTAGCTTCCAGTCCGTCCAGATTCGGCATCTTGATATCCATCAAGATAAGATCCGGTTTCACTTCATCGAACATCGTGACAGCTTCCATTCCGTCATGCGCACGTATAAGCTGATGGTCTTTACCTAGAATAGCCTCCAATAAGTCGAAGTTACTGTCCGTATCTTCGGCAACCAAAATACAGGCATGCCGTGTATTTACAGAACTGTCAACATTCGAATCAGCAGTTTTTCCGGCAGATGCTATTCCAGCAATGTTCCCTTCACCATTCTCTTTCTTTGAAGAATCCACATTTGCAGGATTTGCAATCGTGTATGGTAAAGTAAATGTAAACGTCGTCCCCTTGCCAAATTCGGAGTTGACGGAAATCTTTCCACCGAGCCGTTCAACAATAGACTTACAGATAGATAACCCCAATCCTGTGCCCTGCGCATGATTGTTCAGCTTTGCAAAACGCTCGAACACACGCCCCACTTTCTCCGGTTCAATTCCTGTTCCGGTATCCGTTACGTGGAATACAATCTGATTGTCCACCAGTTTGTAACCATAACTGATACTTCCTTCCTTCGTAAACTTGACAGCATTTAA
>USSR01000426.1 GCA_900557355.1 uncultured Bacteroides sp. | reverse complement strand
TGTAGCCACCGTAAAGGGACAAGTGGTAGATGAGAAGGGCGAACCCATTATCGGTGCCAATGTCATCGTAGAGGGTACGACGAACGGTATGATTACCGATTTGGACGGAAACTTCTCTTTGCAGTGTCCCGTAGGCTCTACGCTGAAAGCCAGTTACATCGGTTATCTGACAAGGACCGTTAAAGTAACCGGAAACATGAATGCCTTGAAGATTATCTTGAAAGAAGATGCCGAAACATTGGAAGAAGTGGTGGTGGTAGGTTATGGTACGATGAAGAAATCCGACCTGACCGGTTCCGTTACTTCTGTAAATGCAGAGGAGATGATGAAACGTAATCCGGTGAACTTGGGACAAGGTCTGCAGGGAGCTGCCGCCGGTGTTTCCGTCATCCGTTCCTCCGGTTCGCCCGACGGGGGATTCAACATCCGTATTCGTGGTGTAGCCACCGTAAACGGTAGTTCCGACCCTCTTTATGTAGTGGATGGAGTGCAGGTCGGTACTTCCATTGACTTTCTTAATCCAAACGATGTGGAGAGCATTGAAATCCTGAAAGATGCCTCTGCTACTGCCATTTATGGAACACGCGGTGCCAATGGTGTTATCATGATTACCACTAAAAACGGAAGCAAGGGCAAGGCACAAGTCAACTTCTCTGCCAACTATTCCCTTCAATTCAACAACAACAAGATAGACGTGGCCGATGCAGATCTCTTTGCCAAGGCAGTACGCGAATCTTGCCGTAACGGTTCGGTCATGACCAATCTGGCTTTTGGCGAAGAGTACATTGGCAAATTGAATAGCATCGATTGGCAAGATGAAATGTCACGTACAGCGTTGCAGCAGAACTATAATCTCTCCGCTTCGGGTGGTACGGAAGCCACGCAAGCCAACCTTTCAGTGGGATATCTGAATAATGAAGGTGTTGTCATTGAATCTTATTTCAAACGTCTGACAGCCCGTGCCAACATCACTCATAAAGTGAAAGATTTCATTCATGTGGGATTGAACTTGAACTATACACATGCCCAGCATCACTTCAGTGGCAATATGCGTAGTTATGCGCAAGCCATTCCTACGATGGACTATGTAGAGAATGGAGTCTTTTATTCTATGCCTATCGTTCTGCCCGACGGTTCATGGGGACATTATAAACAAGAGTCTGATGGTGACATCAACAAGGGGGCCGACAACCTGGTGGCTGCAGCCAAGACCAGAACCGACCAGATTTCCAAATGGGACCGTTTGGTGGCCAGTGCATTCCTGCAATTGGACATTGCAAAGGGATTGACTTTTAAAACCATCGGTAGCTACAACTATTTCACAAAAGGTTATGATGGATATACCCCTTATAATCCTCGTACATTTGGTTCGAAGGACCGTAAGGACAGTTATTCTATCAATCAGAATCAGAACTCGGAGATTGCCTTAGAATCGTTTGTCAACTATGACTGGTCGAATGCCCATCATCGTGTAAGCGCTATGGCGGGTTTCTCTATCAGCGATACGGACGGTGTCTGGTTGAATACCAGTGCCAGTGATTTCCCGGCTGACAACATTCGCCAGATTTCTTTGACAAACGACCCCAGCTCCAAGAATACAAATGGGGGACGTGACTTGAAGACCCGTTATCAATCTTATTTCGGACGTCTGACCTACAGTCTGAATGACCGTTATATACTGACGGCTACAGTACGCCGCGACGGTTCTTCCAACTTCGGTTCGGGCAACCGGTACGGTACTTTCCCTTCCGCTTCTTTGGCATGGCGCTTGTCAGAGGAGAACTTCATCAAGAATCTGAATCTTTTCAGCAACCTGAAGATACGTGCAGGTTGGGGGCAGACCGGTAATGCGGGTAGCGGAACCAGTCTTTCTGTCCCTCAGCTCTCTTCTTTGGATTGTATGTATTATGTCATGGCCGGGGGCGGCATGATGAATGCAGCCGGTATCGCACAGCAAAAGGAAATTGACACCAACCTGAAGTGGGAGACCAACGAGCAGACCAACATCGGTCTGGACATGGCCTTTATGAACAACGAGCTTTCATTCTCGGTGGACTACTTTATCCGTGACTCGAAAGATTTGCTTATTTATCGTCAGATCCGTCCTTCTACCGGTTTTACGTCTGTCTATACCAATGCCGGACATATCCGTAACAAAGGTTTTGAGGTTAGTGCTGCGTGGAATAAAAGTTTCGGTGATTGGAATGTAGGAGTACGTGTAAATGGTTCTACCTTGAAAAATGAGGCGGTAGAGGTGGGTGACCCTATTTTCTATAAAAACAACAGTTATGGTACGCAGGATGGTGATGACTGGGACAATCACTCCATCACACAGAACGGTTATGCCGTAGGTTCTTATTATGGCTGGAAAGTGGCCGGTATTTTTCAGAACCAGCAGGAGATTGATGCCTTGAATGCTCAATCGCCTACAGGCAAGTACCAGGATGGTGACACCGCTCCGGGTGACTTCAAGTATATCGACCTGAATGGCGACGGCCAGATTACAGACGAAGACCGTACGGTTATCGGTAATGGTTTCCCGACTCTTTCCTACGGTTTGAACCTTACTGCCTCTTACAAGAATTTCGACTTTTCAATGAATATGTATGGGGTAGCCGGAATGGATGTCTATTCTTACAGCGCTGCCCGTCTGACTTCTATGTATGGTCCTGACGGCGGTTACCAGAACGTTCTGGCAGAATATGTGAAGAATGCCTGGACTCTTGAGAATCCCAATGGCAAATATCCGCGTATCACCAAGGGCGACCACAATAAGAATCACCGTTCCAGTGACGCTTTCATTAAGAAAGGCGATTATTTGAAGATTTCGAACATTCAGTTTGGCTATACTTTCCCGAAGAATTTGGTAAAGCACGCGAAGATGGAGAATGCCCGCATGTTTGTCAGTGCAGACAACATATTGACGCTTTCTTCGTATAACAAATGGGGTGATCCGGAAGTCGGTTCGGACAGAGTGCTGCTGACAGGTTTCGATGGCGGACGCTATCCGTTCCCGTTATCCGTCTCTTTCGGTGTGAGTGTACAATTCTAATCTAATACTTAACAGATAAACAAATCATATTATGAGAAAAAGTTTTTACCATATATTGTTGTTGGGTGCTCTCACCTTGGGTACTACCAGTTCTTGTGATGACTATTTGGAAGTCGATCATTACGATATTCTGCCCGAAGATTTCATGTACCGGAATGAGGCAAATATAAAGTCGGGGCTTTATGGTATTTATGATACTTTTTATACCTATCAAGGCAGTGATAATAGTGGCGATGATACGACATGGGGATTTAAGCCCAATGTATTTATTGCCGGACACAGTACGATGGATTGCCAGGCGTCCGGCTGGGATGCCGAATGGCAACGTCATGCGGTATTAGCCAATAAAGGTTCGCTGGATACGGCTTGGCGTATGAGCTATAAGGGTATTGACCGTGCCAACCGTTTTCTGGCCGGATTGCAGAATGTGGACGTTTCCGTGCTTTCTGCCGAAAAGAAAGTGCAGTTTGAAGCCGAGGCGCGTGCCATTCGTGCATACAATTACTTGTATTTGTCAAAAGTCTTTGGCCCTGTCCCCATGTTGCTTACGGGTGAGACTTATACAACCAGTGCAGGAAAGGCGCGTCCTGAAAATCTGGAAGGCACTTATCAGGTTATTGAGGAAGACCTTAAGTTTGCCATGGAAAAGCTGGATTGGGAACCTGCCGATGGAGAATACGGTCGTATTACGAAAGGTTTCTGCAAGGCATTTTTGGCAGAACTCTATATGTATCAGAAGAAATTTACTGAAGCCAAGAAGGAATTGAATGACATTATTACCAGTAATACCTATGCATTGGAGCCGTGCTATGCCAATCTTCATGCCTGGGACAACCATTGGACAAAAGAATCCATTTTTGAGGTGGCTTATCATATTCACGGCAATATGAATTGGGGAGGCAACAGCCACGATGACGGCAAGATATGGTATGGCTATATGTGTGCCGCTCCCGAGTATGGCGGTTGGGGGTCCTTGGCTCTGTCTTGGGAGTATTATCGCTCTTTTGAGCAGGGAGACAAGCGCAAGGAGTATACTTGTGTAGGTACGGGTGACGTACATCCTATTACCAATGAAAAACTGGGTACCAATCCCTCTTACAGCGGATATGTACAAGGCTCTGAAAATGTACCTTGTGTATATTCACTGAAGTATTGGAGAAAGCAACCGGGTAAGGACGGGTTTGTGTATTGCCCGATTTCATTGACTTTCAAACGATATGCAGGCGTATTGCTGGATTATGCTGAATGTTGTTTCGAGACGGGTGAGGAAGCGACCGGATGGGAGATGATCAGACAAGTGCGTAATCGTGCGTGGGGTAACTTGGAAATTGGTGTACAAGCCATTGATTTCCCGCAGGCAATGTTGAATACGACAGTTGTCGATGTACCCGATGCAAAGACTGTTTATGCTGAATATAAGACGCGGAAAGGGTATACAAGTGATGTATGGAAAGTGGCTTTGACACAAGAACGCCGTCATGAGCTCAATGCAGAGTTCTCTTTATATTTTGACCTTTGCCGTATGGGGTTGGCTGAAGAATGGTTCAGATGCGAATACCCGAAAACAAAAGCCAATTCTACACCGGAGGAGTGCTGGGAAACTGGCGATTCTTTCCGTTATTTTGAGCATCAGAAATATCAGGAGATTTTCCCAATACCTACTAATGAGATTCTTAATAATCCTCTCATCAATTCGGAGGACCAGAATGAGGGATATTGATGACTCTAAAATTGTGCTAAGAATAGACAATTATATTGTTCTGTTATTCTGAACGAAGTGAAGAATCTCTTCTACAGAAAAGAGATTCTTCACTATGTTTGGGGTATGTATTCCTGAATGAGCAAATCAGATGATTAAGTGTCCACAATTTAAACTTGTAGTTAAGTATGGCAAGAAAAACATTTTGTTTCCTTCTATTTATATGTATGGGCGTGTGTGCATGTACTGTTCGGCATAATTCGTTACGGTCGACATTGTGTGCGGAAATTGTTGCCAATGTCCGGGACAGTGTACTGCCATTTTGGATGGATTATGCAGTGGCGCCTGACGGCGGTTTTTATGGGACTGTATTGCGGAATGGTACTCCGGTGGTAGATGCTCCCAGAGGAGGAGTGTTGAATGCCCGGATTCTGTGGAGTTTTTCTGCTGCATACCGTACATTTGGAGATGAATCTTATCTGAAACTTGCCAACAAGTCTCAGCGCTATTTTATCGATACATTTATTGATAAGAAGAACGGTGGGGTGTATTGGTTGGTCAACCCCGATGGTGAAGTAGTGAATGCTTCTAAGTATACTTATGCCATGACTTATGCTATTTATGGATTAGCAGAGCACTATCTGGCGACGGGTAACGACGAAAGTCTGAAAACTGCTATTAGTTTGTATCATGTCTTGGAAGAAAAAGGTCGCGAACCGCAATATGACGGTTATGTGGAATCCTTTACCGAAAATTGGGAAAAATTGGAGCAATATGATAATAACGCTCCTAAGACCATGAATGCCCATCTGCATGTGTTGGAAGCTTATACCCTTCTATATCAGTGCTGGAAAGACAATGGCTTGAAGAAAAGGCTTGAGTTTTGCGTCGATTTGTTCATGAACCGCATTTACGACCCGTCAAGGAAGCATTTCAATCTGTTCTTTGATAATGAGTGGAACAGTCTGGTCGAAATGGATTCTTACGGACATGATGTTGAGACCGGATGGTTGCTTTGTGAGGCTGCCCGTACGCTGGAAAATCAGGACTTGATAGAACAGACAAATCAGCTTGCATTGGATGTGACGGAAGCTTGTCTGGCTGAAGGAATGAGTGATAAAGGCTATATGATTTACGAGAAGAAAGGTGACAGAAAAACCAAGCATGCCTCATGGTGGGGCCAGATTGAAACGGTGATAGCTTGTGTCAATGCTTGGCAAATCAGCGGGAGTGACGTTTATCTACAATCGGTTGATACGGTCTGGACTTTTGTCAAAGACCATATGGTGGACAAGGAATACGGGGAATGGTATAGCGACTGTTTCGACGGAGAGCCTAAAAAGGAGGCTCCCAAAGTAAGTATGTGGCGTTGTCCATATCATACGGTACGCTTGGGAGTGGAAATGTATAATCGTTTAAAATAATACGTATGAAGAAATTGATAATAGGTGCGGCATCACTGATGCTTTGTGCAGGTTTGCAAGCCCAGGACTTC
>USSR01000425.1 GCA_900557355.1 uncultured Bacteroides sp. | reverse complement strand
GGTCGGCAATGATATTGCTGAACGCCGTCATATCATAGAGTTTTGCAAATATTTCTTCCATCGCTGTTTATCCTATCTTCATTAATACATCATCTTCTGAAACAGTGTCCCCCGGAGTGGCACAAATAGCCGTAATTGTTCCGTCAAAGTCGGCACGGATGGCATTGTATGTCTTCATGGCTTCAATGTAGCAAAGCAAGTCACCTTTCTTCACCTTGTCGCCCACTTTCACCGGAGTTTCCTGTGCATTCTTCGTCAGGAAGAACTTACCTTCCAACGGAGCGATCACATCCTGACCTTCGCCTACGGGGGCTTCCACTTTCGCAGTAGCATTTGCCGGTAGGTCAATATCACCATAAGCCACCGTTACGCGATAAGCCTGTCCATCCACCTGTACGGTTAGCGTCTTCGGTTTAGCGTCATCCAACGGGGACTTATTAAGTTCCGCCTTCCGTTTTTCCACGTCTGCCAGGAAGTCTTCTTTCGCCTTGCCACTCTTGTATGCTTCGTATTGTGCCGGATGCATGGCATATTCGAAGAGTTCTTCATCATCTTCTCCCAGATCCCATTTATTCTCTTTCATCATCTTGCGATACTTGTCGAGCGCATCCGGATAATTATCCTGTGGATTTCCGGTGAAGAACTTACGGCCTTCACGTTCCGCTTTCTCCACGAGTTCAGGAGCCAGCGTACCCGGCAGTTTACCTGCCTTGCCCAACAGCATATCCCAGATATCATCAGCGATCATACCCCAACGTTCCTTGCCTTTTTCCATGGCAATCACGTTCATCATCGCCAGATTCTTAACGTACTGGCTGAACGGAGTTACCAACGGAGGATAACCTACACGCGGCCATACATAAGCTACTTCGTTAAACAGCTTGATAAGCAACTGATCCTGCGTCATAAACGGCAAGTTACGTTTTGCCTTATATTTATTGATGGATTCCAGATTGGACTCCAGGTCGGCCATAAGGCTACCCATCATACCACCCGGAAGTCCCGGACCGATCAGCAGGGAGTTCATCAAGCGGTTCTTCGGACTGATGTACAGACCAAGAAAATCGTCCATAAATTCCTGAATCAATGCACGCACCTTCATATATGCTTCCATATTCACCTCAGGAACCTGGAAACCTGCATCTTTCAGCATTGCCTGCACGCTCAGCAAGTCAGCGTGTCCCGTACCCCATGACAACGGTTCCATACCCACATCGATATAATCGCAACCAGCCTCACAAACTTCAAGGATGCTTGCCATATTAAAACCGGGACCTGCATGACTATGATACTGGATAGGGATTTCAGGATGTGCCGCCTTGATATTTGCTACAATCTTACCCAATGATACCGGGCGTCCGATACCTGCCATATCCTTGATACAGATTTCATCGGCACCTGCCTTGATGAGCGTTAACGCCATATCCGTATAGTATTCTACTGTATGGATGGGCGAATGGGTGATACAGAGCGAACATTGTGAAATCATTCCGGCTTCCTTAGCGTAAGTGATGGAAGGAATAATGTTACGGGTATCATTCAGTCCACAGAACGTACGTGTGATGTCTGTCCCCTGTACTTTCTTCACTTTGTAAAACAGCCTACGTACATCCGCAGGCACGGGGCTCATGCGCAGACCATTCAATGCGCGATCCAACATGTGAGTTTGTATACCGGCTTCGTGGAACGGTTTCGTCCATGCACGTACAGCTTTATTAGGATTTTCACCAAACAATAAATTTACCTGTTCAAAACCTCCGCCATTGGTTTCTACCCGGGCAAAACAGCCCATTTCAACAATAGCTGGAGCAACCTTTACCAACTGGTCTACGCGGGGCACATATTTTCCGGCACTCTGCCACATGTCCCTGAACACCAAGCTGAACTTAATTTCTTTTTTCATACTAAATAAATAGATGTGTGTTTTTTATTAAAGATTATCATTTTACTTTCTCGACCTTGGCTACTTTACCCTTGCCTTGTGTCACCACTGTTACAGCGGCACTGATAGCAGCCAAAATATTTCCGGGAATCGCTGCGGAACCTTGCGCACCTTTCTTATCCGGCACCACCTCTTCGGGGGCATACTTGTTTACCAGAAGAATAAGTCCTTTACCTAAGTAGATTACAATCAGCAGGATAGCGAACACTGTCGTCATACCTACCACCATCAGCAGAAGCGCTGTGTTGAGATTTTCCATATTATAAATTATTAGTTATTCGGTCTGTTTTGCAAAAAATCGTCCGAAATTACGGATTTTTGATGAATTAAAATAGAAAAAGAACGATAAAATATGCTAAAACGAAAGTTCCCGTACCACCTTTTTCGGCAGCACAGGAACTGATTTTCACAAACATGTGTCAAAAAAACAATAGTTTGCCAAAATAAGAAGGATTAACCTAAGGGATCATCTTCAATGCCGCCGTCACCGGAACCGCCACCTTGATTACCCGAACCACTATTTCCGGTGTCAATGGAGTTTTTACCCCACTCTTCCCAAAAGATATTGGCATCGACCATAGAACGGGTCGTTACTTGGCGACCGCTATTACGTCCTACTTCAGGAATAAAGCGAACACGAACACCGTTAATCTGCGAAGCGCTTACTTCTGCTGCCGTCTGCACACCTTTCTTACAGGCAGAAGCCGTATAATAAAATGTACCTACCCCATCAATCTTCACAGTGCGTCCTTGTGCCATGTAATTACCCAAGACAGCACCCAAGTTTTTCATAACTGCATACGTATCACCTCGTGTCACTGTAGAGAGAATAGCCAATTGATCAGCGACCTGATCGGTAGTTACCGGTTTGCCTACTGTTACTGATTGAGGATACCACAAACTGTTGATTTTTTGCTGAATTCTTTTAAAAAATGCCATAATCGTAAAAATTTAAATGATTAATAATATTATATACTTAGTTTCTCTTTTCTCATTCAAAAAGGAAGAGTTTCTGTCGTGAGGCCTCAACGGTCAGAGCCTCTGTCCTTCTCAAATTCGATGTTGCAAAGTTAAGGGGAGAAAGCAGGGAAAACAAGAAAATGGCATCTACCAACCATTTACATAAAGCACTATCAGACAAGCAATTACAAAAAGGTATTCTCTACAACGAATTAAGAGAGAATAAGTATGACATGACCGGACATAGCGGTAATCTCTACAAGCAGAAAGCGTAAAGCGTTAATAATGAGGAAGAGCTTTGCAGAAGTACTCTACAAGAGGAAAAAAACAGGCAATTGCTAGGTCGGTCAATAAATCACATGAGTTTAATCCAGCAATATCAATTTTGTCTTTCAGCAGTAAATAATTACCTGCCACATTTTCTGTGAAACAGACCGCAGAAGCCAAATATCCGAAATTGTTCTTCCCCCTCCAAAGCATATTCTGAAGAGGGGGAGAATGAAGTAACGACTGAATAGGGTTAAAGTAACGACTGAATGGAAATGAAGTAACGACTGAATGCCATTCCATATCTACATATCTTCCATTGAGAACAATCTGCTCTCTATCTCATACTTAAACAAAGCTTTCTTCCTCAATTCCTCTACTTTGAATGCAAACAAATCCGGCTTGAAATTCTTGGATTGCCTTTTCACCTCTGCCACCAAAGCTTTCTTCTCCTCCGCATATAGTCCTACAATATCAATTTCATCCTGATCTTTATTGTTTTTGCCCTGCCACCATGAGCCTATGTCTGCAAATTCCTTACTCTCCATCATCTGTTGGTGGAAGTACATTTCCAATGCCAAACCGGAGAAAATGGGATAATCCTTTTTAATAATGTCAGCCAAGCGTTCAAAATTCTGTATCTCTATATAATTTTGATACTTGATAAAATACCGGAACCAGAAACGCAAAAACAGATCCGATACCTCATAACGGACTGTTTGAGAACTCTCTTTTGAAAATATCGGCCGTTTCTTCTTTACCAGCCCATAGTCTTCTTCCAATCTTTTCAGTTGTCCGCCCAGACTGATCCCTCCCATAACCGTATCCATCTCCGACAAAGTATTCCTGCCATTGGAAATTGCGGATAGAATAGAAAAGTAATTGCCGTACTTTTTACCGAATTCTTGCACCAGCAAAGCTTGCCCTTCTGTCAGAAAGGATGAATCAGGTTGTAGCATAAAGTCCACCATACTTTCCACATCCGTACATCCATTATCCATAAACTGCTCGATATACTTCGGGACACCACCGGTAAAAGTATAAAGTCCCAATAAATCATCTTTAGTATAGTCCGGTTTATGATCCGACATAATTTCTTTCAACACCGAAGTAGTAAAAGGAGCCAATTTCATTATACTATCGGCACGACCGTACAACGGTTCCTTGGAGTCCCTGAAGAAACTCATCTATAATCAGATTGTATTCCATCCGTGTACCCAAATCCATCAAGAAGCGGAACATCTCTGCAAAATTAGTAAGTTCCGGCACGTAAATATTGAGTGACTGCCGAATTTCAGAAGTAAACCGCAAACAAATATCTGTTTCATTACTTCGACTGACAAACAGATACACCGTAGGCGTACCTTCACAACTTTTGAAAATAAGACTGGTTTTACCAATGCGCCTCCGTCCGGTAAGTACAGTCATTTGTGAATGCACCGAAAAAGATACTCCGCGAATCTTTTCCAATGAGGCTAATTCTTTTTCTCTATTGTAAAATTTCATATTCTATCTTGATTATATCTGACTTTATAACAAGAAACATTACCATTGTAAAATTTACGACGGTAAAATTTAAACCCATAGCAGAATTAGTAATAAAATCGAGAATACAGCACTATTAAGACGTTGAAAATCAAGAAAAGAATAAATAATAATATCAAAACCAGACTGATACAAGGAGTTCAGCACCCTTCCACCACCGCATCCACCGTTTCACCGTTGGCAAACAACGCCTCGTCCATCTGCAACAGCCTCTTCTTCAACCGGAACTTCTGCTGAGATACCGAAGCGGGCGACACGGCCGTCAACGTAGCAACCTGCGCGTTGGTAAAGCGCAACCGGATGAGCAGGCAAAGCTGAAGATCGGCAGGCGTAAGTTTCGGGAAACGTCCGGCAAGGCGGGTGGTAAACCCTTCGTACACACGATCCGTGAGTGTTTGCAGGTATCTCCACTGTTCGTCCGTGAGAAACTTGGGATGACTGCGCAGTTGCCCCACTACCTCATCGCGATCTATCAAGACAGAAGTGAGTGCCTGTACCTGGCCATCCAACACGTGCGCACGCTCCCCCTCCTTCCGCAACAATTCCAGTTCGCGGGGGAAGGGACGCTTTTCATAATCCTTAAGGCGGGCACGAAGGGATGCGTTCTCATCACACAAGTGACTGCCATGCTCCATAAGGTTCATCAATGACCGGTGTACTTCTTCCCGTTCCTCATCCGTCAGTGACATCTCCTGCAGGCACTCCTGCAATTCATTTTTTTCCAGTTCATTGTTGCGCAGGCGTTGCTCATTCTCGCTCAAATCAATGAGGTAACGGCGATGCTTACGGTCGGTCGAAAACTTGATATTGCTTATGGAAAGCCATACGTTCAGGCCTATCATCAGAGCAGTAAATGCTCCCCAGAAGAATTGCTTCCGCTTATCGGCAGGCATCAGGCGGACGCGCTTTCCGTCGGAGAGTTCCTTCACCCTGTTATATTCACGATGCAGTTCGGAAAGCAGACGGGCGGTTTGGGCACTATCGGCGACACCGGCTTGTACTAAAGAGTCGGCACGGACAAGGGATTGTTCATAATCGAGCATGGTTTTACTGACAGGGGCAGTGCAAGCCGTCAGCCCCAGAAGAAAAAGAAAGGACAAAAAGAATAGCATATATCCGCTTTTCATAATCAATGTTTTGTCGTAGTTTTTATAATCAACACATATCAATCTTAGTGTCACAAAGGTAATGCTTTCTCTACATAATAAACAAAAAAGGCACAAAGTTTTTCGTTACTTTATGCCCCCTATCTATCTTAAAACAAGAAAAATCAGAACTCACTTGTAAAGTGGAACTTAATATTTTTAAAGTCCATCTGCGCCATCTGCAACACATAACCGCTATCAGCCAAGAATACATCCCTACCCTCACGATCCTTTGCCATATACTGATACTTGCGCTTTTTAAAGGCTTCCAGCTCTTCCGGATTATCACTCTCTATCCAGCAAGCCTTATACAAGCTCAACGGTTCCCAACGACACTTCGCACTGTATTCATTCTCCAAGCGATACTGGATAACCTCGAACTGCAACTGTCCTACCGTACCGATAATC
>USSR01000424.1 GCA_900557355.1 uncultured Bacteroides sp. | reverse complement strand
TAGAAGCCCATTTGGATACGTTGTTTACTACGAGTTCCGAACTGACAGGGGATCCGAATGCTGCTGCTGATGTTACCGGGATGATTGGCCAGTATGCACATGGCAATGAACCAAGCCATCATATTCCATACCTTTATAATTATGCCGGTGCACCTCGCAAGACACAGGCTTTAGTAGATCATATTCTTCGTACACTCTACCATAATGATCCTAACGGGCTTTCTGGAAACGAGGATGTTGGACAAATGTCTGCTTGGTATGCATTGAGTGCTATGGGATTTTATTCGTTCTGTCCGGGTCGTCCGGTTTATGAGATTGGCCGTCCGATGTTTGATAAAGTGACTATTCATTTGAGTAATGGGAAAGATTTTATAATCCAAGCGAAGAATAATAGTGTGGAAAATAAGTATATTCGCTCCATGAAGTTGAATGGTGAGAAGTTGGCAGAACCGAGATTCTCCCATTTCGACTTGATGAAGGGAGGAGAACTAATATTTGAAATGGAAAACTAAAAAGATGCTATGAAAAGAAGAATCGCTTTATGTATTGCTGTATCGCTTTGTGCAGGTATGTATGCGGGTAATAATCCTAGTATATATAAGAAAGGCTGGATTGACTTTAACAAGAACGGTGTGAAGGATATCTATGAAGATCCTTCGGCATCGATAGAGGCAAGAGTACAAGACTTGCTGTCGCAGATGACCTTGGAGGAGAAAACTTGCCAGATGGCTACCTTGTACGGGGCCGGTCGTGTGCTGAAAGATTCTCTTCCTACTGAGAAGTGGAAAGATGAAATCTGGAAGGACGGTATAGCCAATATAGATGAACAGGCCAATGGCTTGGGACGTTTCGGTTCTTCTTTATCATACCCTTATGTGAATAGTGTAGAAAATCGGCAGACCATTCAGCGATGGTTTGTGGAGCAGACCCGTCTGGGAATACCTGTCGATTTCACCAATGAAGGAATTCGCGGGCTTTGCCATGACCGGGCAACCATGTTCCCTGCCCAATGCGGACAGGGGGCTACCTGGAATAAGGAACTGATCAGTGAAATAGCTCGGGTCACCGCTGAAGAGGCAAGGTTATACTAATATTTATTCTCCTATTTTGGATATTGCACAAGATCCGCGTTGGGGACGTGTAGTAGAATGTTATGGAGAAGATCCTTTTTTGGTGGGAGAGCTTGGAAAACGGATGATTAAAGGACTTCAGCAAGAAGGCTTGGTTGCCACTCCCAAACACTTTGCAGTATATAGTATCCCTGTCGGTGGGCGTGATGCCGGTACCCGTACCGATCCACACGTAGCACCGCGTGAGATGCGAACTCTTTATATCGAACCTTTCCGCAAGGCTTTCTGCGAAGCCGGAGCATTGGGAGTTATGAGTTCGTATAATGACTATGATGGTGAACCGATTACCGGAAGCTATCATTTCCTTACTGAAATACTTCGCCACGAATGGGGCTTCAAAGGTTATGTAGTGTCTGACAGTGAAGCGGTAGAATTTCTTTATTCCAAGCATCAGGTGGCTGCCGATGCTGTAGATGGAGCTGCTCAGGTAGTAAATGCGGGATTGAATGTGCGTACTAACTTTACTCTGCCCGAGAACTTCATTCGTCCGCTTCGGCAGGCTATCAGCGAGGGAAAGGTTTCCATGCAGACGATTGATAGACGTGTAGCAGATGTGTTGCGGGTAAAGTTTGGGATGGGGTTGTTTGATAATCCTTATAAAGGAGATGCAAAATATCCTGAAAAGGTGGTGCATAGCAAGGAACATCAGGCAGTATCCATGAGAGCGGCTTTAGAATCTATCGTTTTATTGAAGAATGAGAATAATATCCTGCCACTCTCCAAAGATTTGAAAAAAGTAGCAGTGATTGGTCCCAATGCGAATGAAGTGCAGAATCTGATTTGCCGTTATGGTCCGGCTAATGCTCCGATAAAGACGGTATATCAGGGAATAAAAGAGTATTTGCCTGATGCTGAGGTTCGCTATGCAAAAGGAACAGACATTATTGATAAATATTTTCCGGAGAGTGAGCTTTACGAAGTACCATTGGATCAGGAAGAACAGGCTATGATGGATGAGGCTGTAGCCTTGGCAAAAGAATCAGACGTAGCCATCATGGTACTGGGAGGAAATGAGAAGACGGTGCGTGAGGAATATTCCCGTACCAATCTGGATTTGTGCGGACGACAGGAAAAACTGTTGCAAGCTGTATACGCAACGGGCAAACCTGTGATCTTGCTACTGGTAGACGGACGTGCCGCCACCATCAACTGGGCTGAACGTTATATTCCGGGTATTGTACATGCTTGGTTTCCGGGAGAATTTATGGGAGATGCTGTGGCACAAGTACTTTTCGGTGATTACAATCCGGGTGGGAAACTGGCGGTAACTTTTCCTCGTTCGGTAGGGCAGATACCTTTTGCTTTTCCTTTTAAACCAGGTTCTGATTCAAAAGGTTTTGTACGTGTTACCGGTACACTTTATCCCTTCGGATATGGTTTGAGTTATACTACTTTTGCTTATAGTGATTTAAAAATAGAGAATCCGGTCATTGGTGTACAAGGTAGTGTGAAGCTGAGTTGTAAAGTGAAGAATACAGGAAAAGTTGCCGGAGATGAAGTTGTTCAACTTTATCTGCATGACGAAATGAGTTCTGTTACTACGTATGTAAAAGTATTGCGTGGCTTCGAACGTATCCATCTGGAACCGGGCGAAGAAAAAGTGATTGATTTCGTACTTACCCCACAAGAGTTGGGATTATGGAATAAGGATAATCATTTCGTAGTAGAACCGGGTACGTTTGCTGTAATGGTGGGAAGTTCTTCACAAGATATCAGATTACAAGGGAAGTTTGAAGTGAAATAACTTTAGATTGAGATAGGTATTATGCAAGGTTACAAAAATGATCGTATCGTTTTTCTGGATTGGTTACGTGTTATCGCCTGCTTTATGGTGATGGTGGTGCATAGTTCGGAGTGCGTATATTCAAATGATTACTCTTTTTTCTTTCCATCTGAGCTGGGACGTTGGAGTGTATGTTTGATAAATGGTTTTGTACGTCCGGCTGTTCCTTTATTTCTTATAGCTTCGGCTTATCTTTTGATACCTTTGCGGACGGATACGAAAACATTTTTCCGTAAACGTTTCATGCGTGTGGTAATTCCTTTTGTGATATGGCTCTTAATATATGCCGTATTGCCGGGATTATGGGGTGAATTTAGCAATGAAGAGGTGAAGAATAATTTGTCCCATATCTTTATTAATTTTATTCCTCGTGCTTCTCATTTATGGTTTATATATATGCTGCTGGGCATTTATCTGATAATGCCTGTACTGTCTCCGTGGTTGGAACGTGTGAGCCGTCGTGAAGAAGAAGTCTTTTTGGGAATCTGGTTGTTTACTACATTATCTTGGCATGCTCATGAGATTTTCGGAGATGTTTTTGGGGAATGCTGGTGGAATCCATATCCTTTGTTTTATTACGTATCTGGTTATGTGGGATATGTAGTGATGGCTCATTACATCCGTAAATATTTGGACTGGTCTACTAAAAAGACGTTATATATAGCTATGCCTTGCTTCTTAGTCGGATATTTATTCTGTATAGGGTCATTCTATACACGTTCGTTTACAGTGGAAGAGGTAAAGCAGTTAGAGTTAAGTTGGCAGACCACATCCATTGCACCGGTCTTGATGAGTTTTGGTGCATTTATGCTAATACGGAAAATAACTTGTGCGAGAACCCGGATATACAAGGCAATCTGCGATGTTTCAGCTATGAGTTATGGTATGTACCTTATGCATATGCTGATTTTACCGTATGTATTTGGAATATGTAATCCTGTAATGTCTCCTCCATTGGCTATATTTGCTACGGCTATAATCACTTATGTCGTATGCTATATTATAGCTAAACTTATATCCTTGTTTAAGTTTGGTAAGTATATTGTTGGTTAGAGATGGTAAGATACGGCATTTAATGCTATAAAACATGAGATATAGGTGGCATGAATTGAAAAGATTGTATCTTTGTTGTGCGATATAAACCATAGTCTTTAATCATCATGAAATGGCAACTTTGTAAATAGCTTCGTTTAGTATGATAGGGCAATAGTTAAGTTTGTTGCCCAACTTAAGTGTGACCGTTTCCGTCACAAGATATTAAAATACTAAACATACAAAAAGAAGTAATTACAATGAATACGAAAACATATCCGCGTACCAATGATTATCAGACTATCTATCTGAATACCATTATCAACAATCCGAATATTATAGTTGGTGATTATACCATATACAATGATTTTGTAAATGACCCGACTCAATTTGAGAAGAATAATGTTCTCTATCATTATCCTATCAATCAAGACCGCTTAATTATCGGAAAATTCTGTTCCATTGCCTGTGGGGTAAAGTTTCTTTTTAACAGTGCCAACCATGCATTGAGATCCTTGTCCAACTACACATTCCCCTTATTTTTTGAAGAATGGGGATTGGATAAGAAAAATGTAGCCTCAGCATGGGATAATAAAGGGGATATCATTATAGGTAATGACGTCTGGATAGGTTATGAAGCTGTTATTATGGCAGGAGTACATATAGGAGATGGAGCCGTCATCGCAGCCCGGGCAGTGGTAACTAAAGATGTTCCTCCCTATACCATAGTAGGAGGAACACCTGCCAGGAAAATACGGATGCGATTTGAGGAAGAGACAATCGCTAAGCTGCAACAGATACAATGGTGGAACTGGCCTGTTGAGAAAATACGTCGGTCCTTACCCTATATCATGGAGGGAACGGTTGACAGACTTATCTAATTCTTCTTTTTGTATCAGAATCATATCTCCATCTTTCACCTTATGTTTTTTTGGGGGGGTGTTGCCTGAAATGATAATTATACCATCTTCGAACATACGTTTCACCTGATTGGCAGAGAGTGAGAAGCATCTTCTGATTAATGATGATAATTTGAGATCAAACTCAAACTCGCACTTGATGTGGATTTTGATAACCTCATTGGATAGATTCAGCAAATCTTCCAATGAGGTATCAGGAACGACTACATATTTTACGCTACCATAATCCAGTCTCAGGCTATTCTTTTTCTCCATTTCTGTAGAAAAAGCATACTTCCAGGCCGTATCTTTATCATTCATTGAAAAGCTATGGAATAATGTCTTGTCAATCAAATCCGGTTTACTACGTGATAATAAAGTGAGGTTACAAGTGTTGTCGCACTTCACGCATCTGTAAATCAACCATACATCTATATTTTTCTTTTGAGCATTCATCCTGAACTTGTCGCTACAATAAAATCGGTTACTATCGCAGTGACTGCACTTCTTAATTAATAAAGGGGGATTCTTCGCCTTTACTTCCCATGTAATTGTTGTCTCCATAAATAAGCTATTATCTTTCTTTGCGGGTTAAGCTATTTTTTGGCAAAGTTGGATATTAGCTATTTGCATAATTCACAAGATGTCACAAGACGCTGTGAAATATTCTTTGTTTACTTGTCAAGTTCGTCCATCATTTGGGTTATTTTCTCTTTCAGTTTATCCAGAAATTGTGTCCTACTCTTCTTCCTGTTCCTGATTTCAAGAAATATCCGGTAGAAATCACCAATCTCAATATCAAAAAGAGCTTCACAGCAGAAAGCAATGTCTTTCAGGTTCGTGTTACCATTATTAAAGCACTTTCCGGCATATAGTGCATAAATGAATTCTACTAATGAAACTTTACTTTCAGTCCATTGTAATAGTTTACTTTCTATGATGGAGGTGAACTTAAGATGCAGTTTTTCCGATAATGCATCAATCTCTGTGGAGAGATAATGGGTGAGTTGCTTATTTGCTAAGATCTCTGCTACGCTGGAATCATGCAAAGTGGAAAAAGAAGTATCTCTGTCCAACGAGTGACAGTGAACATCCGCAAGGATATCATAATGCTTTCTCATGAAATACAGATGATCTGAGTCGGTTTTACCGGATTGATAATAGTTATAGAAATTCTTGTCTGAAGAGACGTTCTTCAGACTTTCGTATTCTTCCTTCAAATATTTATATTGAGCTGACGGTGATTTCCCAATCCGGTTCTTTTCAATCTGATACAGACGGATATAAAATATCAGTAGACCGGATATTTGTGGTTTCCGGACTTTAAAGAAAAGAATTTCCTCCTCGGAATTGATAAACTGATAATCCGCAACGGTTGCTTTTAGTCGGGCGAGTGAAGTCTGTATGAAGCCGACTATTTGCTTT
>USSR01000423.1 GCA_900557355.1 uncultured Bacteroides sp. | reverse complement strand
GGTCGCCTATTTTATTAATATCTGGAGCCCATAGTCCTCCTTTGGGTTCAAAGTTCGGACGAGTATCATTTGTAAAAGCCGTACCCACATATTCCCAATCTACTAAATTCTTGGAGCGATGAATAGGCAGATTACGGATATTTTCAGTGGCATATAAGTAGAAATAACCATCCTCTCCTCTGATAACAGAAGGATCAGGCAAACTATAGTTTATAACCGGATTATGATATACATTCTTCGGTTGATTTTCCGGATCATCTTCTGTTTTTGACGATGATGAAGAACATGCCGCCAAGCAACATAATGCCGATATTATAAATAACTTTTTCATCAGAACAAATATTTATGATAAAAAAGAAAATGAAGGTATATTTCTCACAGCAATTCACCATTCTGACTTTGCCGATCCTATATACCTCCAATATTCTTTCTGCACTATAGCGAAAGTGACTGATTAAATTTTATCTTCATCAGCTACGGCTTCTTCCCAAGTATTCCATATAGGAGTAGCAGGGTCGTATTCTGTATAACCTACATTCTGCCACAGCTTGGCATTTTTATTAGCCTCGATAGCATTATAAGGAATCGGCCAATAAATATTATGCTTACCCATAATGAAATTAATGTCTGTTTTAGTGGCATCAACACGAATCGTTACGCCCTTGTTGTACATACCTTTGCGTACACAACGTTGATACCAATAGCTACCACCTTCCAGATCTGTACCGGTTTGTTTGTCAAAAGTTTCCACATTATAGGTATTGCCCCATTCATCAGGTCTTCCACTGCGAGCCAGACAGAGAGATACACGAGTCAACTCTACATTACGCCACTCTTCATAGAAAAGCTCACGTGCACGTTCGTCCATGATATCACCGATAGTCACATTGCCGGTATAGAGTTCAGAACATTGTGCACGTTTTCTGATGATATTCAGGTCATCCTTGATAGTCGGATCACTCGGATTAATGTAGAATTTAGCTTCAGCACGAAGTAAGTATGCTTCTGCCAAACGATAGAGATACCAATCGGCAACACTACCCTCAGTAGCTCCTTCAAGACCATTATTTTTAATCAAAGCTTGGTTGACAACATCATCCAGACAGAAAATATAATGAGGCACATCATACCAGCGTCGAATTGTATCGGAACATAATAATTGTCCCTTTGCGGTAACCAACACGGGATTTCCATCTTTATCTTTACCCCAAAAATCTCTGTCGGAATGAAGCATAATGTTCTGTCCATAGAATTCGGAGTCTACATTGTTACAACGCAAATTTTCCATGTGCATCCAGTTTCCAGTTTCTGAACTATGGCGCAAATCCGTTTCATCCATCTTGCCATTTACAGCCCACAATCCATCCTGATAGAAAGTACTGGTACGGAAAGTTGCAATACCACGACCCAAGCCACGCATATAATCATATTCCACACGGTATTTGCTATTAGTACGGTTAAGGTTATACAACGCCTGTTTACCGTCGGGCATCTTGATTCTACCATCAAAGAAGAAAGGATACATGATACGCATACTCAGCATCGGGATAAACGATTCGGCAGCTGCACCACGGTTGGGCATACCCATAATAACTTCCTTGTTAGCTGTAATCAACTTGTTCTCAGGACGATGTAAATCCCAAATCACGTTGCGCGTAATGGGCCAAGAGGTAGGTTCACCACCTTCAAAGAAGGTACCGAAGTTATTAGTCATTAATGAATAACCGGACTGGTCAATCAAAATATCCAGCTGTTTCTTTGCATCCTCATATCTACCCAGAGCTAGATATAACTTGGAAAGCAACATACGACAAGCTCCCTTATTCACCATACCGATGTATTGCATATCCTTCTGGTCGGGCACCCACTGAACTGCAAATTCCATATCAAGCGCCATCTTCTCCAGAATTGCATCCCTGTGAGTAGAATGGTAACTCAATTTAGGAGATGATGTCAATTTAGTAAGTAAAGGCACATGCCCATACTGAAATACCAATGCATAATATCGATAAGCACGATGGAAATAGGCACGACCAATATATTCTTTCTTTAACGTCTCATCCATAGGGACACCATCTATAAATGAAAGTATTGTATTGGCATTTCGAACACCTTCATACCCTTGTCGCCAAAAGAAATAGATGCTGTTTGTACGACCTAAGTTTTTTTCTGTACTTTGATCGCTATTCGAACGCAACATATTATCTACATTATCAAGGAATCCTGATTTATCAGTCGCAGCAGGTACCATCAAATCAGAGAAAGTGTATTCTGTAGCCAACGCCATCATTTCACGAGAATCTTCACTCACATAGTTTCTCTTCAACTGACGATCGCAGATAGCCAACACAGACCTAATACCATCTTCTGTAGTAAACACTTCACTAGGTTTGAACATGGTTTGCGGATCAGGTTCCAAAAAGCTTTCTTTACAACCGGTCAGCACCATTGAAGCTCCGGCCATCAGGATAAATCCCTTGCAAATAAATTTTTGAATATAGTTTTTCATATTTATTCTTGAGTTAAAAGATTTAGAATGTTAAGTTAAGTCCCAGTGTCCAAATACGAGAAGCATAATTGCCTGTTTCCGGGTCACCATAATATTCCCAGTCCTTAGAGCCCCATACAGCAGCATTCCGAACTGTAGCATATACCTTAGCACGTTCAATATCTACTCTTTTTGTCCATTGTCTGGGCAATGTATAGCCTATTGAAATATTTTCTAAACGGACAAAAGAACGGTTATAAAGTCTGCGGGCTCCTCTGGCGCCTTCAGGACCTTGTGCTTCAATACGCGCATATTTATTGCTTGGATTATCTACTGTCCAATACTCTTTTGCTGGTTTATTCACTAAACGGTAAGTCATACCACCACCATCATCGTCATTGTTCAGATACATACTTTCCAAACTCTTATGACCCATACGAGAATAAATGTTGATGGATAATGTCAAATCTTTCCACAAAGTAAAGTCATTACGTAATGCCCAAGTTACGGGAGCTGCCGTTTGTCCTTGGAATACTTTATCATCATTATTATAAATAACCTTCTTCAGATTTCCATCAGCATCATATTCATCGTTAGCCGGATTGTTCCATACTTTTGGATCACCCGGAACCTGACCATATTTCTTTGCTTCCTCTACTTCATCTTTCTGCCAAATACCGGTCACTTTATAGTCCCAAATGGCACTGATAGGTCTGTCAATAAACCAACCATTACCCACGTAATCAGCTTCTTTTTTACCAATCACATTGCCTGAAGCATCCAATATATCTTCATAATCACCATATAGATGTTTAATACGGTTCTTATTGTATGAGAGGCTGAATGTTGTGCTCCATTGGAAATTCTTATTATCAATATTCAACGTGTTCAAAGCAATTTCCAAACCATTGTTATCAACTTGTCCCAAATTGGTCGTGATACTTTCAAAACCTGTAAAGTTAGGCAAGCGCTGTCCCATAATCATATCTTTGGTACTCATACGGTAGTATTCCAATGTACCGGTTATGCGATCATTCAAGAAACCAAAATCTAAAGCAAAATTCCAAGACTGTGTCTTCTCCCACTGTAAACCCGGATTCTCCATACGTTGAGCCATTAAGTAACGCATCAAGTATAAATCGCCAGAAGATGTAATATAGCCCTGCATCTTTCCACCACCCGGATAGAGGTTAGCAAGGGCTTCATAAGGATTAGCCAGCGAACGGTTACCATTCTTACCGAAAGATACACGCAATTTACCAGTACTCATGATGTGAGTGTACGGCTGGAAAAACTTTTCATTAGAGAAAGTCCATGCCAAACCACCGGAAGGGAAGTAAGCGTAAGGATTAGAAGAACCGAAAGCCGAATAACCATCGCGACGCATAGTGAAAGTAGCCATATAACGATCATCATAAGAATAGAACACACGCCCCATTAAACCATCAGCAGTCTGATGTGAGTCATCACTTCTAAACGAACTTGCCGACTTATCACCATTTTGTGTATTGTGGAATCCAAGTACATCAGATGGCAAAATGTTACGGGCTTCAATACGGTCTGACCAATACTGACGTTCTTCAGCTTCTTGTGCCAGTGTCAAAATAACATGATGTTTATCGGCAAAAGTATGATCCCAAGTAATGGTATTATTCAAAGACCAGTCGAAACGTTTAGCTTGTTCACGATTCACTCCACGGTCAGTTGGTTTAGAATTCGGCCGTTCAGCAGACATGAAGTAACGGTCATGGAAATACTGAAGACGCGGAGCAGCATTGAATGTATAAGTAATACCAAACGGTAATTTCAATTTCGCATTAAAAATCGTATTGAATGTAGTATATCCTTTTTGCAATTCCAAAAACTGTTTTTCGTAATACCAGTTTGTCAGATTGTTACGGTCATACTGGAACATCAAAGGGTCTTGTACATAGTTACCTTCATCATCCTTAAATACTGCGTATGGACTATTTTCCATGAAACCACCTTTATTCATACCAATTTCACCATCTGAACGATCCTGGAAATTGATGTTAGCACCTATTTCAAACCAATCAGTCACTTTTGCATTCAATTTGAAATTACCACGAATAGCACGATAAGTATCATCTACAAAAGCACCTTCATTACGCAAGTAACCTAATGACATATAATAGTCAATCTTCTCACCTGCACCACTGATACTAGCATTATAATCTTGGTTGAATCCCAGACGGAATGCTTTATCCTGCCAGTCCATTACCTTACCGGACAAAAGATTATCCATCAAAGCTGTATTAGGTCTAAATCCCAAACGTCTTGCCCAAATACTCAGGTCTGATTCCCCTTCATCATTGGTAGTATAACCTCTCCATGCTTCCAAAGACACATCGTCAAGGTTATTAGGATTGCGGAAGTAACCCGGTTTTGAAGTATATTCATTACCCGGTCTTGAGTAAGCGGCATATTCACCGGTTTCAGCATTTACACCATACGTATTTTTTTCTTTCCAGTCTACATAATGTTGCAGATATGCTTCCGGGCTCTGCCACCTGTCGCGATAAGCAGCTTTTTGAGTCAATCCGATGCTAGCTGTAAAATTGATTGTCGGTTTACCCTGCTTACCCTTTTTGGTAGAAATAATGATAACACCATTCGCAGCACGTGCACCGTAAACAGCAGCAGCAGAAGCATCCTTCAACACGTCAATCTGTGCAATGTCATCCGGATTAATTTCAGAGAGCTCACCATAAAAGAACATTCCATCAAGAATAAGCAACGGGTCATTGTGCCCACCATCGGTATAAACTGAACGCTGACCACGGATCTTCATTGAGCCACCACCTTTAGCACCGGCATCACTTTCACCGTATCCTACCGTCAAACCTGGTGTGCCACGCAAAACATCTTGTACTGTCTTGGGATTATCATTAGCTATCTTGTCCGGACGTACTTGTACTACAGACCCCGTAAGGTCTTTCTTACGCATCGAACCATAACCTACAACTACCACTTCCTCCAGAGCCTGGGAATCGTCTTTCAATACAACATTCAGAGGTTGTCCTTTATACTCCACTTCTTGGGTCACCATACCAATATAAGAAATTACAAGCGTAGCACCCTTTGGTCCATTTATTGAGAAGTTACCATCAATATCGGTAATGGTACCTGTAGAAGTTCCCTTTACCTTAATATTCACACCCAACAAAGGTTCCTTATTAACATCCGTTACAGAACCTTTTATTACAACATTCTGAGAATGTGCTGCAAGTGCAAACACGCAAAAAAATAAAAATAAGATTTTCTTAGACATGTTTTATAGATATTAGATTAGAAATACTACGGAAGATGAATATTCCGTATTTTTTATTAATACAGTGTATTGCAAGCAAATTTTTAGCTAGCAAATTAGATTAATCAAAAATTGTCTCTCTTTATACCATAGGCTTATTATTAGATTTAACATTAAACGAAATTTCTGTTTTCACGAAGCAAAATTATCTCTTTATAAGAAAAAACAATAGAACGATCTTTTCAAGAAATACAATTATAAAACCAAAATATGCCCCTACAGACATTTCTCGACAAGACTATAATATCTATTTTCTAAATAGCGAAACTTTTGATAAAACTGCATACTATTTAGTATGCAGTTTCTCTTCAAGCATCTTAATGAAATATCCGCCTACCACCGAACGAGCTTGAAAGCCTCGTTGTTTCGGACTATCTGTAAAGACCCAATCAGACATTGGAATGCGGTCAACAGTCTCATTCATAAAGCTATAAACCGGATCAACAAAACGA
>USSR01000422.1 GCA_900557355.1 uncultured Bacteroides sp. | reverse complement strand
AATATTTTGAGAAAGAATTAGGGGTAATACCAAGTTATAAAGACATTGCAGTTTTTAATAATAAAATGTTTGTTGTAATTGCAGATGGAAATAGACTATGGTATTGTCAATATGGTCAAGATCCGGAGACTGGTACTAACCATAATGAAGCAATGCTTTTGTTAGGAGAAATGACTAGTGATATAGTATCGTTAGCTGTTAATGACTTGTCTGCTTCTCCATATATGCCAAGTTATAATGGGCAGTTGGGAGTTGCGTTAGCGGATGGAACATTCAGTATTTATGAAGTTAAAGAAACCAAAAATCAGGCTACTGGGGTTTGTGAAGAAGTTACTTTAGGTAAGCTGTTCCCTAATGAAGTTATAGAAGATAACCACTTTGGTAATGTTGTTGATGCACTTTATAAACTTGGTCGTGGGTTTGATTATTTCTGGTTTGAGTTTTAATTAATATATGAATGTTTTTTTGAAAGAATTATTATAATGAGTATTAAAGTTTTTTTTGTAACTGCTATACTAACATCTTGCACTATGGTGCAGATGATTGCTCAGGTATCTATTGGTAAATCAAGCAATATATTTGCCAATTATGAATTGGCAGATAAATTTCAAGATTTTACTTTAGGAGGTAAATTGTCTAATATTAGTCTATCGGTTTACCCTCGGGGAATTAACGATACAGATAATTTCTGGTTTGAGTTTCAAACAACATCAGGCAAGGAATATTATTATGTAATGCCTGCTGCAGGAAAGCGTGAACCTCTATTTGACAAAGGGAAGATGGCTATGCAGTTAAGTGAATTTACCAAAGGTGTAGTAGATAGAAATAAACTGGATATCTCATCTGTAACTTTTGCCAAAGACCAAGGCTCGTTTGAGTTTGATTATAAGAGTAAACGATACAGCTATAATCGTCTGACGGGCAAGTTGACATTAGTAGAGAAGAAGGAAGAAAAGAAGGAGCCGGAAGAGCCCGTTTATAGCTGGATGACTTTTTCACCTGATAAAAAGTATAT
Source organism: uncultured Bacteroides sp. (assembly GCA_900557355.1). Lineage (GTDB taxonomy): Bacteria > Bacteroidota > Bacteroidia > Bacteroidales > Bacteroidaceae > Bacteroides. The sequence goes on along the minus strand of USSR01000422.1, from coordinate 5,257 downwards.
TTTGTATGCTAAGAATCACAACCTGTATGTAAAAGGAAATAAAGCATTGGGAGTGGATACAACCGAGGTACAGTTGACTACGGATGGGGTGGAAAATTTTTCTTATGCTCGTGAAGAAGAAGCGGGGGAGAACGGAGAAGTGCCGACAACAGCACTTTGGTGTCCGGATAATCGTCATATTTATGTAGTACGTGATGATAACCGTTTGTTGCGGGATTTTTGGGTAATTAATTCATTGGAAGATTCTCCTTCATTGATAAAGTATAAATATGAGTTTCCTGGTGACAAGTATGTTACTCAGAATGAATTGGCGATTATCGATATTGTAGAGAAAACAGTGAAAAAAGCAAAGATAGATAAATGGAAGGACCAATATATAAGGCCTCTTCATGTTACTTCGGATAGCAAATACTTGTTTTTTGAACGTACTAAGCGTACTTGGGATGAAGTAGATGTATGCTCTGTTAATCTGTCAACTTTGGAGGTGAAAGAAATCATTCATGAAGAAGATAAGCCATACCGTGATCCACATGCTCGTAATGTTGCGATCTTAAATGATGGAAAAGATATTCTGTTCCGTTCAGAACGTACTGGTTGGGGGCATTATTATCACTATGATGGAGATGGAAATCTCAAGAATGTGATGACTTCCGGTGAATGGGTAACAGGCTATATTAATTCTATTGATACGCTGAAACGCAAAGTTTATCTGTATGGATATGGTAAAGATAAAAAAGTAAATCCTTTCTATTACATGCTTTATGAAGTTGACATTGACAGAGAAGGAGTAACTCCTTTGAGCACGGAAGACGGACAGCATAATGTGAATTTCTTGAAATCTCATAATTACTATGTCGATACCTATTCAAGAGTGGATATGGAGCCTAAGATTATGTTGAAGGATCGAAGAGGCAAGGTGATTATGGAACTGGCAAAACCGGATCTGGACCTGGTCTATGCATCAGGTTGGAAAAAACCGGAACGTTTTGTCGTGAAAGCTGCTGATAATGTTACCGATTTGTATGGGGTGATGTGGAAACCGTCCAACTTTGATCCGGAAAAGAAATATCCGATTATTTCAGTCGTTTATCCTGGACCTTATTTTGGATTTGTACCTACAAGTTTTACGTTGGATGATAGTTATTGTACTCGCTTGGCGCAGCTTGGTTTTATTGTAATTACAGTAGGACATAGGGGGGATACGCCGATGCGTGGTAAAGCATATCACCGTTATGGTTATGGCAATATGCGTGATTATCCGCTGGCAGATGATAAATATGCGATTGAACAGTTAGCTCAACGTCATGCGTTTATTGACGGTAAGAAAGTCGGTATTTATGGGCACTCTGGTGGTGGATTTATGGCTGCGGCTGCTATTTGTACTTATCCGGACTTTTATACGGCTGCTGTTTCTTGTTCCGGAAACCATGATAATAATATCTACAATCGTGGTTGGGGAGAGTGCTATAATGGTGTGAAAGAAGTGGAAAAGGTTGTGAAAGACAGTCTGGGTAATGAGACGAAAGAGTATGAATATAAGTTTAGCGTGAAGTCGAATGCAGAAATTGCTAAGAACCTGAAAGGTCATCTGATGCTTGTAACAGGAGATATGGATAAGAATGTCAATCCAGCACATACTTATCGTATGGCTAAGGCACTGATTGAAGCCGGTAAAGACTTTGATATGTTAGTGATTCCAGGGGCTGGTCATGGATATGGTTCTGCTGATAAGTATTTTGAAAGGAAAATGTACCGCTTTTTTGCCAAACATTTACTGGGCGATACTCGTGCAGACTGTTGGGAAGACATAAACCGTAGTAAATAAGGCGATAAACTATATGAAGAACTCTTTCTTTAGGTATTTGTTTTTGGTAGCTGTGCTGCTGTCATACACCTCTGTCGAAGCACAACAAAAAGCGAAAGATCAGTCTGCGGAACAACAGTCTCATTTATTGAAACCGTTGGATATAGCAGCTTGTATGTCGTGGAAGCGCGTCGAATCACCAGATATTTCCCCGACAGGGCGATGGGTGACTTATCGCATTGCTCCGATGGAATATAATTCGGATGATAAGGAGTCGAAGATATTGCATCTGTTTGATTCGCGTACACGAAAAGAAATAGTATTGCCTGATGTCGAACAGATCCAATATTATGATGCAGACCGAGCTGTTTATTACGAACAGGCGGATACTGCCGGAAATATGAAGACTATATTGATGTCGTTACCTTCCGGAGTGAAGACGGAGTGGACGTATAAAGAATCTTTCCACCCTGTGGAAGGGGTTCCTTATTCGGTGTCTGTGAGCAATGTACCGGAAGATACGGTCAACCATATTCCGTCTTTCGATCGTTTGGTGGTACGTCACCTTAAGACTGGAACTGCATTTCAGATTGATAGTATAGGTTACTATACACTGTATAATCAGAATCGTTCGATTCTTTTTATTCGTAAACAAGCCAAAGGAAATGCTTTGTGTTATGGCCCGTTGGTAGGTCCCTACCGGACTATTTATCAAAGTTCTGTCAAGAAAGGACTTTCTTCTTTCAGTCTTGACAAAGAACGGCTGACCGGAGAGTTTACTGTGAAGGATTCACTATGGTATAATTTCTCCTTGAAGAATAATACTTGCGACCTTGTATTCGACCGTAAGGAGATTGTCATTCCTGCGGGAATGGAACTTGTCCGGGCTAGTCTGTCAAGTAGCCAGAAGTTTCTGACAATGGAACTCAGACCTTATCAGGAGAAAGTAAATAAAGATAAGAAAGAAGAGGAAATAAAGCCGGATAAGAGTTTTGAACTGGAGTTGTGGACCTGGGATGAATATGAAGTACCTACTTTGCAGACTCGTAGCCGTTATTCCCATCCTCAATATTCGAAATATATCTATGACATTACTTCCCAAAAATTGACGGAAGTAGCTCCCGGACATGCTGATTTGTTGGAGCCGGACCGTGCGGAAGAGATTCATTATGTGCTTTACACAGACGAAACGCCTTATCGTGCGCAGAAAGACTGGCTTAATGAAATGCCGTTTGACATCTATTCTGTGAATGTACATACGGGAGAAAAGCAATTGGTAGGACGTAGCTACCGGACAAGACCGAGGTGGTCGGTGAACGGCAAATGGGCTGTGATGTATGATCCTGTTGCACAGGTATGGAATAAGTTTGACGGAAAAACGGGTGAGGTTACCGATATTTCAACAGCTATTGGGTATCCGATATTCGAGGAAACTTATGACAAACCAAATCCTGCACCTGCTTATGGTATTGCTGGTTGGACTGCTGATGGTAATAATGTGTTGATTTATGATGCTTATGACTGGTGGAAGATCGATTTGACCGGAGAACGTCAGCCGGAATGTATCACTAAGGGGTATGGTCGCAAAAATCAGAGATCTATCCGTAAAATGACCAGCAATATTGACAAAGAAGTATTCAATCCGGACGAGACGATTATAGTTAGTGTATGGGATGAAAACACAATGGATGAAGGTATTTATTCACTTGACATGAAAGGTCGCTTGAAGAAGCTCGCAGAAGGTCCTTACATCTATTCAATTCATCGTTTTTCTGACAATCAGAAGTATTGTATTTGGAATCGTCAGAATGTATCAGAATTCCGTGATCTGTGGTGGAGTAAATCGGATTTCTCTGATCCGATTCGTATAACGAACGCTAATCCTCAACAAAGCGAATACAAATGGGGTACTGCAAAGTTAGTGGAATGGACTAATTATGAGAATAAGCCTAACAAGGGAATACTTTACTTGCCGGAAGATTATGACGCTAAGAAAGAATATCCCGTTCTGGTACAGTTCTATGAAACACATTCCGGAGGACTGAACACTTATCACGCTCCTATGTTGAGTAGCGCAATGGCGGATGTGATGTACTTTGTAAGTAATGGGTACATTGTATTTATGCCGGATGTGCATTTCACCATAGGAACACCGGGACAGAGTAGTTATGATGCAGTAGTAAGCGGAACGAAATACTTGATAGAGCAGGGGATAGCGCATCCGGGAAAAATAGGTCTTCAGGGACATAGTTGGTCAGGTTTCCAAGCTAGTTATCTGGTGACGAAGACGGATATATTCGCTTGTGCTAATATCGGGGCTCCTATTACTGATATGGTAACCGGTTATTTGGGTATTCGTGGTGGAAGCGGTTTGCCGCGTTATTTCATGTATGAAGAATGGCAAAGCCGTATGGGAAAGAGTTTATGGGAAGCCAAAGATAAGTATTTGGCAAGCTCTGCTATCGTAGAAGCGGATAAGATACATACTCCATTATTAATTTGGCATAATGATAAGGATGAGGCTGTTGCCTACGAACAAGGTCGTGCACTTTATTTAGCTATGCGTCGTTTACAACGTCCGGCATGGCATCTTAATTACAAAGGTGAAGGGCATTTTCTTGGTAATCAGGCTGCACAGAAAGACTGGACTATCCGGATGAAACAATTCTTTGATTATTACCTGAAAGGAACAAAAGAGCCGCGTTGGATGAAAGAGGGTATTCATTTGCGAGAACGTGGAATTGATCAGAAATATGATTTACTAGAAAAATAAATTAAAATGAAGAAACTATTAATGACAGTTATGGCTCTGTCTTGCTTTGCATTCAGCAGCTACGGACAGAAAAAAGTGGAGAAACAAATTATTGGTAAATGGTGCAACCCTTATACCTATGAATCAACAGGCGAACTCAAGGGGTTTGAGTTTAAAAAAGGTGGAAAATGCTCTGCCATCAACGTACCGTCTTTAGATCTTAGAACATGGAAGATAGATGAGGACGGCTATTTGATTATAGAAGGATTCAGCAAAGAAGACGATGGAAAAATAGAAGTGTATAAGACGCGTGAACGTATTGGTTACGTAACATCTGATTCATTGGAATTGGTTGTTCAGGAAGCACAGCCGCGATTGGCTTTTCTGTATCTGAATACGAAATCAATCAAGAAGCTGGTTACTCCGGAAGTAACTCCCGACAAAAAGTAATAAATCTCTCTCTTAATAATTTAGTGTTAATATTAGCATGTTGTTGCTAATGAAACGCCCCGTTGTAGTGATTACAATGGGGCGTCTTCGTTTTACAGAATTTATACAGTATGTTGCAGTATAGTCTGTTTTAGTAAACCGTTTATTTATTGAAATCGTTTGCAGTTGAGGCTTGCTTACGCTTGTCGCATGGTCAATGCTTGATTCTCCGCAGCTTCCATAACTTCCCGTTCTCCGGGACCTTTATCGTT
>USSR01000421.1 GCA_900557355.1 uncultured Bacteroides sp. | reverse complement strand
TTCTGCAGGTGCAGGGAGTATCAGCACTCTGTCTGCCAATGGTTTAATGTTCATAGTTCTTTTGTTTTTTATATGTTATACATTTATTATAGTAATGTCTTGCCTCGTTATTGGTGAGACACAAAATAAATTACGAAAAGCGTGCCAAACAGCAAAGCTAAATTTCTGTCAGTATAGAACTGCCAAATTGGCAAAGAATAAGACAATATTCCACTATCTTTAGAGAAGATAAGCGGCATCTCAGCATAACTTTTTCATGATTTGCATTATCTTTGCCCCCTCAAAAAACGTTTTTAGAACATGAATGCAGTCTGGATTGTTTTGCCCATTCTCACATTATTAATGTTTGAGCTGGGATTGACACTTGAAATTAAAGATTTTAAATTATTTCGTCAACGCCCCTATCCTGTAATTGCGGGATTGATAGGACAGATAATTCTTTTACCTGTATTAGCCTTTGCACTGGGGTGTCTGTTTCATCTGGAACCTCTATTTTTTATTGGATTGGTACTCATAGCCTGTTCTCCGGGAGGAAGTTCTTCCAATATATTCTCTATGATTGCCAAAGGCGATGTGGCACTTTCCGTTTCGTTAACTGCCCTCAGCAGCATTATCACCCTATTCACTATTCCTGTCATTATGGAGTTTGCCACACAAGTTGCAGGAGACAATAGTGGAATAATCATACATTTACCTGTCGGTAGCCTCATCATCCAGAATTTACTACTTATGTTGCTCCCCATTGCAACAGGCATTTTAACAAAACGTTTCTGCCCTGAAGCGGCCGAACGGATACACAAAATATTATCTAAAGTAGCTTTTCCCGCCTTGATATTATTGGCCTCTGTCTTCTTCATACAACATCACGAAACGATAACTGCACAGATCGGACGATTAGGATTGTGCATCACAATGATGATTTTGCTGGCTATGGGTGGAGGATATATAATCTCTTGGCTAATGAAATTGAACAGAAAAGAGCAACGCACACTTATCATTGAAATAGGAATGCAGAATGCAGCTCAAAGTATTGCCATTGCAAGCAGCCCGTTTATATTCAATAATGATGTAATTGCTATACCAGCCATTATTTATGCGCTGATGATGAATATTATCTTATTAGTATATGTGGGAATAGTAAAGAGAAGATAATCAACAGTGAAAATTACACTAAAATTCCCTCTTACAAGAAGCTAAGACCTTGCATGCAAGAAGTTAACTTCTTGTCAACAGGGAGTTAGGTTCTTGTCAACAAGAAATTGGCGACTGAAAAAATGATAAACTAAGCCAGTTTAGTCAATATCCAGATCCGTATCACAACTCAATTCTGTCGAATATCCCTGCCAGAAACTCTTGGTAGAATGTACTAAAGCACTCCCCATCAAGAAAAGGAATATTACGGCTATTAACGTCATCACCATACCGATGGCTGCGTAATACTTCGGTTCTAAAACATCCATAATAGTTATCTTTGTTAGGTTAGTACTACAAAGATAACCAAGATGGACTACAAAGAGTTTACTCTTTTATGAAGTTTTTATTTCTTTAAAGTTTGTATCAATTCTTCGGCCGAAACCAAGTTCTGTTCACCAGTCTCCATATTCTTCAGCGTCACCTTATTCTCATTCATTTCATTCTCTCCCACAAGGGCTACAAATGGAATGTTCTTGGCATTAGCATAGCTCATCTGTTTTTTCATCTTTGAAGAATCCGGAAAAATTTCTGCACGAATACCTTCAGTCCGTACCTTAGCAAGTACATTCAGAGAGTAAGCAGCTTCTTTCTCACCAAAGTTAATAAAGAGAAGTTGTGTACTGTTCACAGCTTCCTTCGGATAAAGGTCAAGCTGATTCAATACATCGAAGATACGATCGGCTCCAAAAGAGATACCTACACCGGAAACACCAGCCATACCGAATACACCGGTCAGATTGTCATAGCGACCGCCACCTGTGATACTTCCGATCTGCACATCCAAGGCTTTCACTTCAAAGATAGCGCCAGTATAGTAGTTCAATCCGCGGGCAAGCGTCAGATCCAGTTCCAGTTCATTTTTCAAACCGAAAACAGACAGAGTTTTCAAGATAAACTCGCTTTCTTCCACACCCTTTTGACCGATCTCACTACCCGCAAGCACTTCTTTCAAAGTAGCCAGTTTTTCTTCATTCGTACCATTCAGCAGAATAATAGGTTGCAATTTGGCAATAGCTTCATCACTGATACCTTTTTCCTTCAGTTCTGCATTCACATTGTCCAAACCTATTTTATCCAGTTTATCAATGGCTACTGTGATATCCACTATTTTATCAGCCTCACCAATAATCTCAGCGATACCAGTCAGAATCTTACGGTTATTAATCTTAATACAAACCCGGATACCCAAACGGGTAAAGACCGTATCAACAATCTGCATCAACTCTACTTCATTCAGTAAAGAGTCACTACCCACTACATCAGCGTCACATTGATAAAATTCACGATAACGTCCCTTCTGTGGACGATCTGCGCGCCAAACGGGTTGTATCTGATAACGTTTGAAAGGGAAAGTTATTTCATCACGATGCATTACCACATAGCGGGCAAACGGCACAGTGAGATCATAACGCAAACCTTTCTCACAGAATTTACTGGCAAGTTTAGCAGCATTACGACTCAGTAGTTCCTCATCAGTCAGCCCGGAAAAGTAGTCACCTGAGTTCTGTATCTTGAACAAGAGTTTATCACCTTCTTCGCCATACTTCCCCATCAGTGTAGAAAGCATTTCCATTGCAGGTGTTTCAATCTGCTGAAAACCATAGAGGTGGTATACATCGCGAATGGTATTGAATATATAGTTACGCTTCGCCATCTCTACTGGCGAAAAGTCACGGGTTCCTTTGGGAATACCTGGTTTTGCTGCCATAATTATTCTATATTATTTAGTTTGGAATGCAAATTTACGGCAAATTATTGAATTAGCTGAAAGAAAGACAGGAGATTTTGAATGAATATGTACATAGCCATGTGTTCGTATATGGAGAACATGTCCGCTTTCGAACAATGCCCAATACATACATTCAATTAGATATCAACACCTTATCCTTTCGGCATATCATTTGCTATTGTGTTACCAAAAACATTAAAAGAAGAATATTATGAAAAAACAAATCAGTTTATTATTCGCAGTGTTCCTATGTTGTTCTACTATCAGCTGGGCACAAAACCCGGAAGAGTCTAAAATGAAAGACGAGTTTTACAAGACACTCAACTCATTGAGGCAAGAGAAAAAACAAGCTTTAGATAAGAAAGATTATGCAAAAGTAGAACAGTGCAACTGGGATATCATCGACAATTACAAGAAACTTCCGGAAGCAGTACAAAAAGGTATAGAATTAAACTATGGATACTATTATTATGATATTGCCTGTTACCAATCTCTACAAAAAAAGACAGAAGATGCTTTGAAACATTTTGATCTGGCTTTTCAGAATGGATATATCAATTACACTCATATACAGAAAGATACAGATTTGGATAACATACGCAACGAAAAGAAATTCCAGGAGACACTGGCTAAAATCAGAGAAGAAGGAGATTATCTTTATATTCTGCAAAAAGCAGCCGAGTATACCAGTACTCCTCCCCATTTCACATATATGGAGCCGAGCGATAGTAATCTGATAGGTGTGAAGGAATATTTTAAATTAGATAGCGTAGCTGGCACAGGGGATGAGTTCTCGAAGATAAAGAACATACTGACCTTTATACACAATAAAATCAAACATGACGGACAACATAACAACCCTGAGCATCTAAATTCCATTGCCTTGGCGGAAGCCTGTAAAGACGGTTCCCGTGGTTTGAACTGCCGTGGACTGGCCACTGTATTGAATGAATGTTACCTCGCAATGGGTTTCAAATCACGTTTTATAACCTGTATGCCTAAAAAATACATCAGTGATTGTCACGTTATTAATGCTGTTTATTCTAAAACTCTGGATAAATGGGTATGGGTAGACCCTACACAAAATGCTTGGGTCATGGACGAAAATGGTACCATGCTCAGCATACCGGAAGTACGCGAACGAATGCGTACAGGTCTGCCACTGGTATTGAATAAAGAAGCCAACTGGAATAATAAACAAAAAACCACTAAAGAAGAGTATCTGGACTCCTACATGGCTAAGAATTTGTATTATATTAACTGTACATTCCGTAGCGAATTCGGTACAGAAGACAAAAAGTATAACCCTGCAGACTATGTTGCCCTTATGCCGACTGGTTATTATAATGACATGGAAAAAGGTTCCTACATCACTTATGATGCCGACTGGTTCTGGCAATCACCATATCAGAAATAAAAACAGACCATCTATCTTAAGCAAACAGACCACCTATTCGCAGTGAATAGATGGTCTGTTTTTATCGTTTTATATATTGGACAAGATTAGTCTCTGCGACCCATAAATATCATAATATAATAAATCAGCGTTGCCAATGAGCCCAATGCAGCCACTACATAGGTATAAGCAGCAGAACGAAGTGCATCTTCAGCCTGTTTATGATTGTAAGAGTTCGTAATGCCCGAACGACTCAACCATACCAATGCACGCTTACTTGCATCTATTTCCACCGGCAAAGTGATGAAACTGAACAGCGTTGTCATAGCAAACAAAATAATACCTGCCAGCAACAATTGCGGGAATGTATTCAGCAACAAGATACCACCCAGCAGCAACCAGGTCATCCACTGTGAAGCAAACGATACCACCGGTACAAGCTTGCTACGCATAGTCAGCGGAGCATAAGCCCGTGCGTGCTGTACTGCGTGACCGCACTCGTGAGCAGCAACGGCAGCAGCCATGATACTATTACTTTCATATACACCTTCACTCAGGTTTACTGTTTTATTGGCAGGATTATAGTGGTCTGTCAGTTGTCCCGGCGTATGTGTCACCTGAACATCATAAATTCCATTGTCATGTAGCATCTGAAGGGCAACATCACGGCCCGTCATTCCATTACCGGTAGGGATTTTGGAGTACTTCTTGAACTTGTTCTGCAAGTTCATTTGCACCAGCCAGCTGACTATAGCTATACCAATAAAGATAATCCATTGTATTCCTATCATTCCTTCCATAATTTTTTTCTGTTTTTAGTAATTAAAAATGTGTCGTTTATTATATATAATACAAATTGTTTGCCAAAAATAAAGGGAAACCGTGAGCTTTACTACAGTTTCCCTTATCTTTTAGGAAGAATTAGCGAAAACCCACTACTGCCCAACAAGTTGTAACTCTATCACGTAATCCGTATCTGAAGGAACTTCCGGTAACTGCAACACCACTCCCTGTCCGGCACGAGTGATCCGTACCGGAGATTGATCTTTAAACAGAAAGCCTTTCTTCACCATTTTTCCATCCAATGGAAGATACAGTGCATTATCCGTCAAGTTCAGAATATGAACAAAGAGCCGGTTTCCCTTTTGCGTTGTCACACCCCAGTCATGCGGAGCAACCATACCACCACGCGTGCCGTAAATCGTTTCACCGTAAACTTTCATCCACTCTCCTACTTCTTTCAACCGCTGAACTGCCACTTCCGGTAGACATCCGTCGGGCTGAGGGCCTATATTCATCAACAAGTTCGCATTCTTTCCGGCAGCCTTCACCAGATAATGGATCAAAGTTTTCGTTGACTTATACTCTTGGTCAGTTATTTTATATCCCCACATTCCATTCATGGTTTCACAAGTTTCCAAAGGCAGTCGACTGACATCTTGTCCGGAAAGCCCTGCACTGTTCTCGCCCGGCAGATCACGCTCGAAAATCTGTATATCCTCTCCAGGGAAAGGCATCTGGTGATGATTGTTACCCACCAAGCAAGCAGGTTGCAGGCCATGTATCAACGCATACTGTTCCGGTAACTGCCAGTCGAAATCAGGATTAGCATCCTGATCCCACCAGCCATCGAACCAGATAGCACCTATCGGACCATAGTTCGTCAGCAACTCCGTCAACTGGTTGTTCATAAAAGTATAATAGCTTTTCCAGTCTCCCTTCGGATTAGGGCGTCCGGTTCCACGCCCTGTGCGTCCCCACGGTGCATCTTCACGATACCAGTCGATATGGGAATAATAAAAATGTAACCGAACCTCCTGCTTATGACATTCATCTGCCAGTTCTTTCACAATATCCCGTTTGAAAGGAGTGGCATCCACAATATTATAATCAGAATATTTAGTATGGAACATAGAAAAGCCCTCATGATGACGACTTGTAAAGCAGATATACTT
>USSR01000420.1 GCA_900557355.1 uncultured Bacteroides sp. | reverse complement strand
CCGAATGGGGAGGTGCTTGCTGCTGAAAAGCAGGTACGTGCGTTTATCATCCTTTCCGCCGGGTTTGGTGAGGAGACACATGAGGGTGCGTTGCTGGAAGACCGTATTCTGGAAACGGTGAATAAGTATGGAGCTTCCCTGATAGGGCCGAATTGCATTGGACTGATGAATACCTGGCATCATAGTGTGTTCAGCCAACCCATCCCGCAACTGCATCCACAAGGAGTCGATTTGATATCCAGTTCCGGTGCGACCGCCGTTTTCATTCTGGAGAGTGCCGTAACGAAAGGTTTGCAGTTCAACTCCGTCTGGTCTGTGGGAAATGCGAAGCAGATAGGTGTGGAAGACGTATTGCAGTATATGGACGAGAACTTCCAACCGGACAAAGATTCTAAAATCAAATTACTCTATATCGAAAGCATCGGTGACCCCGACCGCTTGTTGTTTCATGCTTCTTCTTTAATTAAGAAAGGTTGTAAGATTGCCGCCATCAAGGCTGGCAGTAGCGAGAGCGGGAGCCGTGCGGCATCTTCGCATACAGGAGCCATTGCCAGTTCGGACTCGGCAGTGGAAGCTCTGTTCCGTAAAGCCGGTATTGTACGTTGCTACTCACGCGAAGAGCTGACTACAGTAGGATGTATCTTTACCCTTCCGGAATTGAAAGGGAAGAACTTCGCTATCATTACTCATGCCGGAGGTCCGGGCGTTATGCTGACTGATGCATTGAGTAAAGGTGGACTGAATGTCCCAAAACTGGAAGGCCCGGTTGTAGATGAACTGAAAGGAAAACTCTTTCCCGGTGCGGCTGTAGGAAATCCGATTGATATCCTGGCTACGGGAACTCCCGATCATCTGCGGCTCTGTCTGGAATACTGCGAAGAGAAATTCGATACGATAGATGCTGTTCTGGCTATTTTCGGTACGCCGGGACTGGTTACCATGTTCGAGATGTACGATGTGCTGCATGAGAAAATGCAGAGTTGCAGTAAACCTATCTTCCCCATTCTCCCTTCTATTAATACCGCCGGAGCAGAAGTTGCCGCTTTTCTTGCTAAAGGTCATGTGAACTTTGCCGATGAAGTGACGCTGGGCACAGCCTTGTCACGTATCATGAATGCTCCCCGCCCTGCTACCAATGAGATCGAACTCTTTGGTGTGGATGTGCCGCGTATTCGCCGTATTATAGATTCTATTCCCGAAGACGGATATATCCAGCCGCATTATGTACAGGCGTTGCTTCATGCTGCCGGTATTCCTATCGTTGAAGAATTTGTGTCTTCTAATAAAGACGAAGTACTGGCCTTTGCCCGTCGTACAGGTTTCCCCGTGGTGGCAAAGGTTGTGGGGCCTGTTCATAAATCCGATGTCGGTGGCGTAGTGCTTAATATAAAAGGAGAACAGCATCTGGCGTTTGAATTTGAACGTATGATGCAAATTCCCGAAGTGACGGGGATACTGGTACAACCTATGCTGGCAGGTACGGAACTTTTTGTAGGTGCCAAGTATGAAGCTAAATTCGGTCATGTGGTGCTCTGCGGTTTGGGTGGTATCTTTGTGGAAGTGCTGAAAGACGTTTCTTCCGGTTTGGCACCACTTTCGTACGAAGAGGCTTACTCTATGATTCATTCTCTCCGCGCTTACAAGATTATCAAGGGAACGCGCGGACAGAAAGGGGTGAATGAGGATAAGTTTGCTGAGATTATCGTACGCCTTTCTACCTTGCTACGCTTTGCTACGGAGATTAAAGAAATGGATATTAATCCGCTTTTGGCTACGGAGAAACATGTGATTGCAGTGGATGCCCGTATCCGGATAGAAAAGAAGTAGCTCGTAACTTGAATTCACATGAAACAGCGTATCCTGATATTCCTCATTTGTCTGATGCAGCTTCCCCCGCTTTTTTCGGAAAGCATGGATCGCTTTTTCAGCCAGTACAACTTTAAGTTTATTACTGAAACTGCAGGGTTACCCTATAGTTTTGTGAGTGATATCTTCAAGGACTCCGAAGGATATGTATGGGTTGCTACGCATTACGGAATAGGTCGCTATGACGGTTATCAATTCCTGAACTATGGCACTCAAACGGAACCGATATGTCTCAAGAACGACTTTGTTCATAAGGTCTGTGAGGACAACTTTCGGCGCCTTTGGATAGCCTCCGAGGGTGGCATCGACATTCTCAACCTGGATACTTATGCTTTGGTGGAGTTACCTGTTCCATCAGACAGCCCGCTACGAAGGTTGATGAATGAAAACGTAAGTACGGTTTACAAAGACAAGCAAGGTGATGTCTGGATTTCCGCTAACAAGGATTTGTGGTGTATAGAGCTGGATACCGAAGGAGCTATAAAGAATTACTATCATCTGGAGAGTGAGTGTGCTTCTCCGGTGCATGCTGTCACCGATCTGGGGTGGACAGTTTGTGCAGGTATTGACAATGAAGTGTGCCGCATCACGAAACATGAAGGACACCTCCTGAAAGTGGAGAAACTGTCTGACAGCCTGGTTTCTTTCAGTGAAGACTGGCGGATCTCCTGTATGCAGGTAGACGGCGATTTGCTGTGGATTGGCTCTAACCGTGGCTTATTCAAATACCACCATGCCGGGCAAAGTTTGAAACGTTATCGTTACTCCACCCACCGCCCCGGGATGCTGAGCCAGGCCTATATAACGGATATCAAACTGACGGAACGGGGACACCTGATTGTATCCACCCTTAACGGACTGAATGTCTATGATAAAGACACGGATACTTTCTCGTTCATTCGGCAGACCAGTGAACGAGGGGGAGTTACCATCAACTGCAATGCTATCAACTGCCTGTTTACCGATGGTGAGACCATTTGGCTGGGTACTGAAACCGGTGGCATCAACCTGCTTTCTCCGAAGCGGCTTCAGACAAAACTGTGGACGTGTGGGAGTGCGGATACCGAAAACGATGCCCCTACGCCTGTGAATGCGGTGGATGAAGACAAAAACGGAAATCTTTGGGTTGCCCTGGTAGAGCGCGGTTTGTTGAAGTGGAATGAAGATAGTAAATCTTGTGTCCACCACCTCTTTTCTCCTAATGACATAACCTCTGTCAGCAACAATACCTTGATGGGTATCCTGATAGACTCCGATAACCGCCTGTGGGCATATACTTGGGGTGTGGGGATTAATGGGATCGACCTGAATATCCCCAATAACCGTACCTTCAAACGCTATACCCGCGAGAATATTCCTGAATTGGAAGGCGATTTTATCAACAGTGCCTGTGAAGATGTGATTAACCATGGAATATGGTTCGGTTCCACGCGCGGAGTACACTTCTACGACAAGCGGAAGGATACTTTCGTTCGTGTACTGTTCGATCAGTCTGATAATGAGTTTGAGGCCATCTATGCTTTACTGATTGACAGTAAGAAACGCCTCTGGGTAGGTACTACACAAGGTGTCTTTATCGTGGACCTTGCTTCTTTTGCCAAGTCAAATAAACGTTTTGATTATAAGTATCTCAAGTATAAACTGGATAATCCGCAGTCCACTCAACTGGAAAAGATCAACAGTATTCTGGAAGACAAAAACGGTACCATCTGGCTGGGTGGTAATGGAAGCGGCTTGTATCAGTTGACGAGTGACAAGAATAATCACTTTGTATTCAGAAACTATACGACGCGCCACGGGCTGCCTAATAATACCATTATCGGCATGGCGGAAGATGGACAGGGAAACTTGTGGCTGACTACGAACGATGGAGTGTCCCGGTTGAATATCCAGTCAATGACATTCAGCAACTATACGCAGGCCGATGGATTGCCTGCTACCCAGTTTTATTGGAATGGTATCCATTACTCGGAAAGGCATGATTTTATTTATATGGCAACCATAGACGGACTGGTTATTATTCACCCTGACGATGAGGCTTCACAGCCTGCGGATTCGCATGTGAAACTTTCTTCCCTGGCCATTGGTGGAAATATGATTTATCCTTCCAGTGGTGATTATCTGAAAAAAAATATCACTCTTGCTTCCGGTATTTTTCTGCATGAACGGGAGAACCGTTTCTCCATAGGTTTTACTACGCAGAATTATGGAAACAGTAGCCGTATCCGTTTTGCTTATCGTCTGGAAGGGTACGAGGAGGAATGGAACGAAACTCAGCCGGGTGATGGCATGGCCCGGTATACGGCTGTTCCACCGGGAAACTATACATTGCAGGTTCGTGCAACGGATGAGCTGGGACGTTGGTCGGAAGAAACGACCGAAATAAAAGTCGGAATCACGCCTTATTTTTATAAGTCCGGTTGGTTCTACCTGCTTCTTGCCATAGCCATTTGCATTGCTATCTATTTATTCTATAAGCGCAAGACCCGGAGCTATCGTGAACAGAAAGCACGACTGGAAAAGGAAGTGGAACTGCGTACGCAGGAACTGGCTGTCCAAAACAAGCAATTGGAGACCATGGCCCAACACGTGAAAGAGATTACGGAAGAGAAGATTGCCTTCTTTACAAATATCACGCATGAGTTCCGCACTCCGGTTACATTGATTCACGGTCCCATTGAGCATGCCCTGAAGGAGACACAGGACGAGGCGGTGAAGGCACAGTTACAGATAGCTGAACGGAATTCACGGTATCTGCTCTCCCTAGTCAATGAACTGATGGACTTCCGAAAACTGGACATCGATAAAGTGGTGTTGGATAAGCGCTCCTCGAATTTTGTCGAGTTCTTATCTGAGTTGCTGATACCTTTCAGGGTTTTTGCAAAGGAGAGGCAGATTGATATATGCACTTATTTCCGATTGGAGAATCCTTTCCTGATGATTGATCCCGGATATATGCGTAAGGTGCTGGTTAATCTGGTTTCGAATGCCATTAAGTTTACGCCCGATGGTGGTCGCATTGATATATTTGTGGCATCCATTAAGGGTGAAGGCGGAGAGAAGTTGCTCTATATGAATGTATGTGATACGGGACACGGTATTGTGACAGAAGACATGGAGAAGATTTTCGACCGTTTCTATCAATCTAAGAAGAGTACAAAATATCCGGTTTACGGGCAGAGTGGTACGGGTATCGGTCTTTTCCTGTGTAAACGGATTGTATATTTGCATGGGGGAGAGATTTTTGCCCGTAATAATCCCGGGCGAGGGGCTTCGTTCCGTATGTTGATGCCGTTGGTTCCCGGTGAACAAGTGGAAACAAGAGGAGAAATAGTGGAAGACTCCGGTACTGTGTACTTGCCGGATACCTTACAACCGGAGGATACACAGAAGAAAGAGACCATCTTGATTGTGGAAGATAATAAGGATATGCGCTCGTATATCCGTACGTTGCTTGTGGGCGATTACCCTTTGTTTGAGGCAGGTGACGGGCAGGAAGCTCTTGAAATAGTTCAGAAGCATACGATAGATTTAATAGTTAGCGACCTGATGATGCCTGTGATGGATGGTATGGAGTTGTCCCGCCGCATCAAGGAGAATCTGGCCACTTCGCATATTCCGTTCCTTATGCTTACGGCGCTTCGCTCGGATGTGCAGGAAAAGAGGAGTTTTGAGATAGGTGTGGATGAGTATCTCTGTAAGCCTTTCGATGAAGAAGTGCTCCGGCTTCGTATTCGCAATATCCTGAATTTGCGGAAGAAGTATAAGAAGATGTTCTCATCCAGCAGCAATGTGGAAGAACTGCATGTGAAGGAAGAGTCGCGGGACAAGACATTCATTACGAATGCCGTCAACCTGATGAAGGAGCACTATGCCGATGCGGAATATAACCTGGAACGTTTTGTGCGTGATATGGGATATAGCAAGACGCTCGTCAACAAGAAAATGCAGGATCTCACAGGGCAACCTATCGGACAGTTTATGAAGAATTACCGTCTGAACGTGGCGCAACGGATGATACAGGAAGGACCTGGAGACATCAATGTTTCGGAGATAGCATACGCTGTAGGTTTTAATGATCCGAAGTACTTCACTAAGTGCTTCAAAGAGTTCTTTGGGTATTTACCGAGTTCGAAACTGGGAAAGAAGGGGTAAGGTAGCTCGTTTACTATATTCGTCCCAAACTTTTCTATTTTCTCCTTATATAATAAAATAAACGCCTACTTTTGCACATCACCCAGAAGTAATGAATACCATGAAAACCAAACTCTATTTAGTTATTTTGTTAGTAGTAGGCTTGTCTACTTATTTATCTGCCAACCCTGTTAATGGTCTGCTTGAAAGAATTGATAAGGGAGCATCTAAGAAATTTGTTATTGAACTCAATAAAGGTACGGACGACTTTTTAA
>USSR01000419.1 GCA_900557355.1 uncultured Bacteroides sp. | reverse complement strand
GACATCTCCGGTGAGAAACTCGGTAAACCACGGAAATGAAGCATCTCCCCTTCCGTCAGCGTATCACCAATCTTAAAAGTACCGTTATCCGGCAAACCGATAATATCGCCTGCCCAAGCCTCGTCAACGGTTGTCTTGCGCTGTGCCATGAACTGCGTGGGCGAAGAAAAACGCATCGTCTTCCCATGACGTACATGCAGATAAGGAGTATTACGTGTGAATTTACCGGAACATATCTTGCAGAATGCAATGCAAGAACGGTGATTCGGGTCAATATTTGCCGTAATCTTAAACACAAAACCGGTAAATTTCGGTTCTTCCGGTTCCACTTCACGTTCTTCCGCCTGCACCGGACGAGGGCTTGGGGCTATTTCCACAAAGCAATCCAGCAGCTCCTGTACACCGAAATTATTCAGAGCCGAACCAAAGAATACAGGCGCCACTTCCCCTTTCAGGTATTCTTCCTTATCAAATTCAGAATATACTCCATCTATTTACTCCAACTCACCACGTAATTTATCAGCCAGTTGCGCACCGATTTGCTTATCCAGTTCTTCGGTATTGATATCTACCTCCACCTTTTCCGTCACTACCTGCTTGGAAGGCTGAAAAAGGTTCAGATTCTGCTCATAGATGTTATAAACTCCCTTAAAACGCACACCACTTTCGATAGGCCATGTCAACGGACGCACATGAATAGCAAGTTCTTCCTCCAGCTCATCCAGCAAATCGAAAGGATCTTTGGCCTCACGGTCCATTTTATTGATGAATATAATAACCGGCGTATTACGCATACGGCACACTTCCATCAATTTACGGGTCTGCGTTTCCACACCTTTTGCACCATCCACAACGATGATAACGCTATCTACAGCAGTCAGCGTGCGGTAAGTATCTTCGGCAAAGTCCTGGTGACCGGGAGTGTCGAGGATATTAATCTTATAATCTTTGTAATCGAACTCCATCACAGAGGTAGTTACAGAAATACCACGCTGTTTCTCTATATCCATCCAGTCGGATGTAGCCGTTTTCTTTATCTTATTGCTCTTTACAGCACCCGCTACCTGAATCTGTCCACCAAAAAGCAACAGTTTTTCATTTACCGGCATCCGGATGCGCGATAATCGCAAAGGTCCGTCTTCTTTCTATTTCGTTATTATTTGCCATATATAAATAGGTATAATATTATTATTGGGCATTCAGTTTATCAATACATACTTTCAGGCTTTCTTCCCAATGTGGAATATGAATCCCGAAAGTATTTTTTATCTTTGTCTTATCCAATACGGAATAATGCGGACGTGGAGCCTTTGCCGGATATTCATCCGTATGCAACGGACTAACCTTACAAGTCGTAATGCCTGCAATGCGGTGAATGGCAACTGTAAAGTCATACCAAGAACATACACCCTCATCGCTGAAATGATAAATCCCCGGTACAATTCCCTGATTGATGGCTGCATAGATGGCAACAGCCAGGTCTTTTGCATACGTCGGTGTACCGATCTGGTCGAAAACAACTCCCAAAGATTCACGTTCACGTCCCAGACGAATCATCGTTTTCACAAAATTGTTTCCATAAATAGAGTATAACCAGGCAGTGCGAATCACCATCGCCTTCTCGCAGTTCTGCATGACTTCCTTCTCTCCGCCCAGTTTAGTGAAGCCATAAACTGAATTAGGACACGGCATGCAATCTTCTTTATAAGGTATATGCGCCGTACCGTCGAATACATAGTCCGTAGAAACTTGTATCATTGCAGCACCATAAGCCTGTGCAGCACGTGCCAGTATTCCCGGAGCCTCCTCATTCAGTTTGCGGCATAGTTCTTCGTTATCCTCTGCCTTGTCAACCGCCGTAAAAGCGGCACAATTTACTACGACATCAATCTGATTGTCGGCAATGCATGCCCGTACAGCGTGTTCGTCACAGATATCCAATTCCTGTACGTCAGTAAAAAAATAGGTGTGTTGCGGATTCTCTTTTGCAAGAACTTGCATCTCGTTGCCAAGTTGTCCGTTGGCTCCGGTTACTAATATTCTCATCTCTATATTTAGATTCTATTAATTACAATTCACGATTAAAACTACGATCCCTCATCACCCTGTCACTTTATCACTCTTCCAGCTTTAACTCCCCCTTCTTGTCCTTCTCATTATAGTTGGCAAGCAAAGATATGAAACTGCTGATAACCTCTATTGCCTTCGCCGTTCCCGGTGTTATTTCCTTCTTCTGCAAACGCAACAGCAGAACACCATACAAAGCTTCGAAACATGTTTCCAATTCCGGTTCATCCTTCTTCCCGCTCTTTTGACGCAACTCTACAATAAAAGGCAATGCTTTGAAATAAGCCGCACTATAATAAGGGTACTTGGGTGATGATAACAATTCGCCATGCAACTCCGTCAGGTTTATCACTACATTACGGTTGATTTGCAGATGCCCTTTCTCCTTCACACCTTCGATACGCATCATATCAATCAGATTTCCATACCATTCCTCCAATGCAGGGCGCTCTTCTTCGGGATAACGGGAAATAATATTTTCGCGGATTTTATCTATATCGCAACCGTTGGCACGTATCAAATCTTCCACCTGCCACATATATATAAGGTATTCTGCGATATTCTTCGCTTTCAGTTGTTGTGCTATCTTCATGATTTTATGTTTCTTGTCAGTAAAGTGATTCGCCCATCAGCGTAAACACCAATCCAAACACAGATACAACAATGACAATGCCTCCGATGATACGGTTCAATATCCAGATGCCGCGCAGGTTGAACTGTGTACGGACTTTATTCACAAAGAAAGTAATACCGAACCACCACGCCAATGCTCCCAATGCAATAGCCAGGTATCCGGTGACTGCCTCAAACACCAGCACCCCTTCGCTGACAAAGGCAAAGCGTGCAAAGAGTCCGATAAACAGGAAAATAATAAGTGGATTGGATAGTGTGACGGCGAATGCCGTTATGAAGTTATGAAAATAAGAACCTTTATTAGTAGAAACAGGGCGAATGGACGAAACGGGATTACTGCGGAACGTATAAATGCCAAATGCCAACAGCATGATGCTTCCGAACAACTGCAAATAAAAAATATTTTTATTGACGTAATCGAATACGAAACTCATTCCGTATCCTGTCAGTAAGGCGTAGGCAATGTCACTCAGCGAGGCTCCCAGTCCCGTTATAAAACCATACCAACGCCCCTTGTTCAGCGTACGCTGAATGCACAGTACGCCAACAGGCCCCAGCGGTGCAGACACAACTACCCCGATAATAAAGCCCTTCCATAATATATCGAATATGGTCCTTATTTCAATCATGGCTGCAAATATCGTACTTTTTTGTGAGACGAACCAATTGTGTTAACGTTTTTTCGACTGATTAGCATAAAACACCTAATACTTTACACTACTAAAGCGAAAAAGTGACAAATAACAGGCTATTCTTAGACAGAAACGTTGTGCATGTTTAGAGGTGAAAAGTCTTTTATAAGAAAATGAATTTGCAAGTCGTTTTACAGAGAATGAAAATAGAGACATTTTAGTTTGACATTGTAAAAAACATACATTTATTACGGAGATTTATTTAAACATAAAAGCTGATTATAGAATAGTTACTTGAGCACCGGTTAAAAGAGCGTACATAAAGTAGAAAACAAGCAACTCTTATCATCCTATTATTTTACATAAAAGCAATATGGAAAGTTCAGATAAATTTTATTTTAGAAGTCAAACAAAAGGATAATTCAGTACAGATATTATTAAATAACCAACTTAAAAGAATAAAAAGACAACTTTTAATAGCTTTATATCAAGATTTACATTATCTTTGTACCGTTAATTAATACAAACAGAAAAGACATGCTTATGAAAACAGCTCATCAATTAAGGAATCTCTTATTCATTACACTACTTGCACTTGCCGGTTGTATGAACAATGATGTATACAATCCTGACAGCAAACCAGACAATGAACCTGACAATGGGAATGTCACCGATCTTACTATTCCCTCAGATTTTCTATGGTCTACCACTGCCCAAATTGCCGTTCACGTAACTATCGGCAATAATACGCCCCACACTTATACTATCTCCATCTACTCACAAGGAGCAGACGAGGAGAGTTTGCCTGTAGCCATTGGCACAGCCAGTTTCAACTACCCATATAACAAAGAAATCACACTACCTGCCAGCGATACGATAGTGACCGTAACCCAAACATTACACTATACAGATGGTAGCCAAATGACATTGGAATGTAATGTCCCTATAGTCAACAAGAAAGCAACATTACATCTGGGAGAGTCCGGCAACACAGTCTCGTCTACCCGTTCTCCCAACATAACTACACGTAGTGATGATGACCTGGAAGATTGGAACGAAGCAAAAGAGTTAACAACTGACATCACAAAGATAAATAAGAATGAAGAATACAAAGTTTCTACCGGAAACATGGTTAACTTGAATGATAACATCAACATTATGGAAGGCGGTAAAATTTATATTGCAGGAACATTAAACATTTCAGCAAAGAACGCATTTCAGAACCATAAAGATGCCAAATTTATCATCTTAAGCAAGGAACAGTCCAAAGGAGAAGCAACGGGGATTCTTCAATGCTTTGGCGACTTCACTGTTAAAAATGAATTTGAAATAGAGAATTACGGCACAATGACAGTAAACGGAACACTCGCCATTGAAAATGGCGGTGAAATAGATAACTATGGATGCCTTCACGCCGAAAAAATAGAATTGGATGGTAACGGAAAGGATGACTCACTACTTGAAATAAAAGAAAGAGGATACGTTTTCTCCAAAACAATGTGGATGCAAAAAGCCACTTTAGAAATGGAAAAGAACTCTCTTTTAGAAATTGAGGAAACTTTAGAGTTAAAAAATGACTGTGAAATAGAGGGAGATGATGATGGCAAATGGGCCGTAGTCAAACTAACGAATGCAACAGTAATAAACGAATACAACGATAAAACCACACAAATTAAAAATAAAGTATTCGTTGTATGCGACCATAACAATGGGGAAAAGCCAAAAAACATTTATTTGGAAGACGGTGCCCAATGGGGGAATACGAAAGCTGCCGCCAACGCAGGGGTGAAAACAACAGGCTCCGATTGTGCTCCCGCCTACAAACCGGAGGAAGGGGGTACCCCGGAAGAACCCGGTAATGATAAAGAATATGCTTTAGGGCAGTATACCTACGCCTTTGAAGATCTGTGGCCCAACTTTGGCGATTACGATATGAATGATATTGTACTGGTTACCAAAGTTACACTAAAAGTTACAGGTAACTACGTAACCCAAGCCACACTGAAGTGTAAACTTGCCGCCATCGGAGCAAGTAAACGCATTTCCGCAGGAGTACAGTTGGACGAACTCACTGCCGGCGATATTAGCAGTATTCAATATGATACAAGTAATAACTTCACAGAAAATATGTTCAAAACCAATGCCAACGGCACTGAACAAGGACAAACTTTAGCAGTTGTACCCCTGTTCGACCATGCGCATGCTTTTGCAGGTTATAACGGCACTCCCATCGTAGGTACCTATAAGGACGCTGAATTTAATCCTAAAGAATTCACCGTAACCATTCATTTCAAAGAGAACAGTGTGGAAGAATCCAAATTGGCTTTAAACAAATTGAACTTCTTCATCACTTGCAATGCAGCACAAGGCAAACGTATGGAAATCCACCAGATCAATGGAAAAGCAACCGACTTGTTCGACACATCCGCCATTGGCGGAGTGGTTGCATCCCCCAATACCCCATTCAGGGCAAAGGGCAATTTCTGCTGGGTCATGATAATCCCCGGTGAATTCAGCTTCCCACTAGAGGGCAACAATCTCCGCCAATCTTTTGAGAATTTCGAGCTATGGATTACCAATCCGGATTACGATTGGTACAACCACCCTTTCCCTGACAAAGTAAAACAATAAGGATTCCCGATAAAAACGCATGCAAGCAAATCTGCATGCGTTTTTTATTTCCATTTCTTTCTCTCCCCCAACGATTTTATGTATCTTTGCGCCAAAGGAAAAAAGCCGGTACTTCCGTAAGCGCTTCCCAGCCTTTTCCGGAGTATCCCAAGCATAAATCATAAATCATAAATCATAAATATTCAGTATGATTCTTTTTTTCAAGACCCCATCCAAGAGCGTGATAGCCGTAGAATGCGACCACGTACTTTCCCAAGCAGACATCGACAAACTCTGCTGGCTTTTTGGAGAAGCCACCCCCGAAAGTGAAGACAACCTG
>USSR01000418.1 GCA_900557355.1 uncultured Bacteroides sp. | reverse complement strand
ATCATGTTCCAAAATCTATGCAGACCCAATTACCCATATACTTTCTATCAAAAATTAGTCATTTATTATGTTCATAAACTAGCACTTACACTACATCGATATCATAATAGCCCATATGGATATAAAGACAGCAAAAATCATCAGTATAATCCATATCCACTCATAATTTCGCTTCAGAATTTGCCCACAATAACGACAATACTTTGCATCTACAGGATTATCTGTGTGACAATGTATACATTCCATATCAATACTATTTTAGCTCATTTCCATAAATATCCATAATATATTGACGTCCGTTTTGCTGTACGTTCAGAATCTGTCCTTCAATTTTCCATGATAACCAATCATAAATTGCCGGAAGTTGTATCTCATACCGCCGAACACTATATACACCAAACTTTTTATTCTTCACTATAAAAGTATAATCATCATCATTTACAAAATCCACTTGTATGTAATCCGCTTCTTTAAGAAGTTCACTCTTGACGTATCGGTTGGGAAATGATTTATCAAAGAGTTTGTATTTAAAAGAAACATAAGCAATGACAAAACTGCAAACAAAACCACCTAATCCAAAAAAAACTTGGACAGATAGTGGCTGAACAAAAAACACAATAATTCCTCCAATAGCCATCAAACAGCCGATAATAAAAAGAATCTCTAATAAATATAATAAAAGAGTAGCCCCTAACGAGCCTTTTAACGTTATCATAGTAGTGGGTATAAAACCAAGCTCTGATAATCTTTCAAAAAAACTTTCTAATTGTAGAACATTACCACATACGCGACAATATTTTGCATCATCCGGATTATCACATCCACAGTTATTACACTTCATAATTATTACTTTTCTATCTATCACATTATTATATCAGAACGAGTTAAAACTCTTAGCTATTATACAAGAAGGCACGTGCTTGATTATACTGATAATCCATCTCCTGCAGTTTCTTACGCAAATGTGCATAAGAAGACAAGATCACACGTTTCCATTCTTTTTCATCAGGATCAAATTCATCATTGAGTTCTTTTCTCCAAAAACCCTCACGCTGGTAAGCATACTTTATCATATCTTGGGCAGACATATTTTCGCCCGAAAAGCCTAAACGTTCAGGAGCAGAAGAACCATGTTCACCGCAGAGACGAAAGAATTCTTCAGCGACGTCATCATCAAGTTCTATTTTACGACAATATATCCTATTCAATAATTCGTATTCATTATGTTCATGAACCAACGCTGAAAAAATATCTGCTATACGTTGTTCTATGCGATTCAAAAGCTGGCATTCTATTTGTCCGCCATCAGACGCTCTTTCTTCATGTATGACATGTACTAGATTTTGATAAATACTCTCGAGCTTGATAAGTTTAGCACGCCCTCCAAAATGATTATGAAGTACTGTCATGAACTCATGTGCACCACTTTCGGTATAAAGTAGTTTCTTTGCCCCCAAAAGATTCGCATCAGGCTCGGTTTGTATATAGCGAACTATCAAATCAATGGCATACAGATCTAGTTTCATTAATAACTCTTTACGCTGCATCATGTTAATGGAAACTTCATAATCCGGATCTACAAAATCTGCTGCCGACATCATCAGACAGGGCAATAAATCTTTATCTTTGACAGCTAACTTTCGTACTAATCCAAACTCCTCCTCTGTCATGGTAGAAGCCCGCATAAACAGTAAAGATGAAATAGGATAAATATTAAACAGAGTTTTACGCAACATGGGATTATTTGCCAAAGTATTAGCTGCCATACGTTGCCCTATTTGTAATGCCGTCCTACTATGCTCTGCATCTTCCATCCATAAAATGTCTATTTTGGAAAGAACTCCGATTGCATTAAGTGGATTGAAATTCCCTCCCCGATTGAAATCCTGAACAACCTTAAGAGTATTTTCCGCCACAGAATTAGTAAACAACATAATCACCGCATCAGGACGGACATGCTTTAAAAAGTCAAGTGTATTTTGAGAATCCTGCCCACGAACAGCATCCAACCCAGGAGTATCTATGATATTTATCTCACGTAATATTTCAGCATCGTCAAACGTTTCAATGTAACTTACATTATTCAGCAATTCCTTCCGCCCGTCACTTTCTATTGTCCATCGGAGGAATTCCTCCGGCTTTCTATAAGAATCCGGAGAACCGTCTTTATGATGAATAATAATATCAGATTCCGGTGCTCCATATTTCAGCCAACCGACATTATAAGTCACCTCCATTTGTCCCGTTGCCATCACTCCATCTTTTCCTAAAATCGCATTTACAAGAGTAGACTTGGATGAACTGATCTTACCAATAATTGCCAATTGCATAGGTTCATGCAGTTTTTTTATGGAACGTTCCAGCGTTTCATGTAAAATAGGTAACGACCCGGACGGAATGGTCTTAAACAACTCATTAAGTTCTATTTCTATAGCATTTATATTATAACCTTCTTCCATAAATCACTAACAAATAGTCTCATTTGGATCCTGACGCAGTTTTTCTTCCTTATTTTCATGTGCCTGAAACGGATTAGAAAGAATTAGATCAATCATGTGTTTTTGAGTGACTAAAGGATTCATCAGCCGTTCCAGTTCCATTTTACGAGATAAAATCGTTTTTTGATTTTGTGAAAGTTTATTCAAATCAGCCATTAATGTTTGTAGAGTTGTTTGCACTTCCTGCACACGTTGCGACACCACCTTAATCCAAACCTGCTGAAATTCAGTAAAACGACTTTCAACAAAAGTACGCAACTGTTGCATAGCCACAGTTATTTGAGGTTGGTATTGCTCTCGTAATTCCGCTATTTTCGATGCACGGACCGTATCAGAGTGGCTCTTTGCAGCGATGCCCAACCCTACGGCAATAGGGATAAAAAGAGGAAGACCAAATCCAAAAAAACTAGCTAAGGAACCCACAACCAAATTAGTTGCAAAACCAGCACCCATACCAGGAACAAGAGACATCAAACGTCTGTGAATAGGTACCTCATTTTCCGCATTTACTTCCATTATTGAGTAAGAAAAATCTTTCACTTGATATTTCAACATTCCCTGAAATTCTTCTATTCGAGATATGCGATCGAAAGCATGTCGAAGTTCTAACACTATTTCGGCACCAAGTGATTCCAACGCCAAGTTCAACTGTTGTCCAATCCACTTACCACCGTTCTCTTTAGTCGCCTGCTCGCTCTGCAATAGTTTATTTAATCCATTGGAAGAGAATAGTATACTTTGCTCATTCAAATGATTGATTACTTCTTCACGAACTTCTGTAATTTTCTGTTGAATTTTAATCCGGAATTCAGATGACGGGTTATTCAAGTCATATAACTGTTTTTGAATAATTGTTTCCTTTTGCTTAAGCTCCGTCAGAACTTTCGGATCCGGCATTTTTATCTGGGTCAGCTGAATCTTTATCGGCTCAATGACTTGCTCTAGTAAATCTGAAAAGTCATCACGAATATTCCTTATTATATCTTCTTTATAAGCAATCATCAGACGCTGAAGCTCCGAATCAATCAAACTAAAATGTGATTTCTCGTACATCTTCTCCACATGAGTTTGATTAAATGCCTGTTTAAACTTTGAAGACACTGCTATCACATTCGGCTCTTTAGAAGTGGAAGCATGATTCTGAATCTTTTGCACAGTATCTTGTTGTACTTCAACAACCTGCTCCGGAGTTTTCAAATCACATTTATTGATAATAATCGCACTATGTTTAGCATAACGGGTTACCTTCTGATTGTAAAAATCAAGTTCTGTAGTTGTCAAAGGTTCATTGACGTCTGTCATAAAAAGAGTTATATCCGCTTGTGGCAAAAAATAAGTCGTCAAGAAAGCATGTCGTGGATCCAATCCTCCAACCCCCGGAGTATCAATCAAAACCAATCCATTTTTCAGGCATTCCAATGGAAGTTCTATTTCCAAATAAAGTGTATTTTGTACTTGTTCAGCACGTCCCACAGTATACTTTTGAATGTCAGCATAAGGAATTTCCGCCTTTTGAACATGAGACAAGTCACCAAAATATCGTATTACCCGTTCTGTATCTCCATATCGAATGATAGAGACCACCGAAGTACATATATCCTGGTCTACGGGACAAATATTACGCCCAATCAACGCATTTACAAAGGAAGATTTGCCTCGTTTAAACTCCCCGCAAATAAGAACTTTGACTTCTGTATTCTGAATCTGCCTGATCCGTTCTTGAATCTTGGCAAGTGAATCTTTTCTATTTAGTCGCTCCAAAATTGGAGTAACAGCGGTAATTACACCAGTTATTTTTCTTATATCTTCTTCAACCATAATTCATAAATTTCAACTATTTATTATACTGTCGGCCCTCCATATTCATTATAAAAATGATCCCCTTTCGTACAAAGCAGAACAATATTATAGATTGGTATCAATATGTACCAACCGCTTACTCCGACATCATGCATCCGTCTCACTGCGACAGCCAAGGATGGAATAAGTACAGCCAAAGAATAAATAGTTCCGACAAATGGTATAATCGAAAGAAAAATATTAACTAAAAAGAAAGACCAATATTCTTTTCTACTGGCCCGTCCCTCAAATATCGCATATTTCTTCATAGCATATGCATAATATTCAAATACATCTTTTTCCTTGGATACACTTGATTGAATACTATGGCCGCAATAACGACAAAAATGCGCGTCTCCCGGATTTTCTATTCCACATTTAATACATTTCATTATTCATTTACATTTACTCCAACTACATAAATCAATCATCATAGGGAAAATAAGGAGCCGAACTGTCATATTCATCACCCGCATCATTGCTATCCAAGCAAAACAAATATAACAAATACAGAGAACCAATAATTGGAACTAGGCCTGCGAGAAGCATCCATCCTGATTTTCCGACATCGTGTAATCTTCTCACCGCTACAGCCACACTAGGCACAATAACAAGAATTACATATATCACAGACAATATACCCGCCGAAACCAATGCCAATATTAAGGTCACTAAAAAATTGAAAAGAACAAAATTCCAATACTCTTTCCGGCTTGCACGCCCCTCAAAATTTCCATAATTCTTCCAAACATGAAAATACCAATTGTAATCTACATTATTATCCATAAATCGTAATATATTAGAATTAAACATTTATATAATAACTTATTAAAAGCCCACAAATAGGTAATAATTAACCCTCTACAGCATTTCACTAGTTAAAAAAATTAGTTATCAACAGAAAAACAGATTACCTATATATAAGGTAATTATCAGTTCTTCTTTTTAATATAAGAGACGATAACTCTAAAATTCTATCAGTTCATCTTTCTCATTTATCACTCTCCTAAATCGTCTAAATTAAAGTAGTAATCATCAATACAATATTTATATTCGTATGTTGGATGATTATGATTATAAAAAACATTGGCTTTAACTTCCAATTCTTTCTCATCATCTGTTTTTCCTTGTGATCGATAGACAGCTATATAAGAATTGTCTTTACAGTATATATCATAATAGAATATTGTTTGGATAGATGTCCATTCCAATAAATATTTATCATATCGCAAACATACAGGTTGAATTGTAGCCACAAAACGACCATGGTCAGGAGTACATGATATTGACACCAATACCACAATTACTACTAACATAGATTTTAATATTCTTCTTATAGTATTCATTCTTCTAAGATTTTAAATTCTAAACGAACTGCCATCTTTCTCAAATATACTATGACGATTTTAATTGTTCATAAATAACTATGGCAACTATTATTGAAATGATAACGGCTATAGTTATGTTAACTCCTGAAGATGCAAACTTATTAAAGACCACCCATCCTGGAATTCTTTCATTCATACTCATATACAATTCAACTTTTAAATACCATTCAGCGAAATATAAACGCAAAAAGCGCAGACCCAATCGTCATCCGTCCCCAGGTATCGCCAAACACCCACTGCACAAATGAACAAATTTGTCTACGCTTCGTTATATTATAAGAAGAGTCATACCACCCAACTTTTATCCACACAAGATAAAAGAGAGATGTTTAGATATTCAGGTTATAATAATAGAAGTTACAGACCGTTTGACTTCATTCTGGCAGTTCTTTCAATTGGCGATTTCAGGGAACCGGAACTAGCTTACGCTCGATAACTAATATTTCATTTAAACACAGATAAGTCTCTTTAGACTTATCATCATTCGCAAAGATAATGCGAAAAAATAATTATGCAAATAAATTCTTCATTTATCTGATAAAATAAGAAAGCAGCACGATAATCAGTATTA
>USSR01000417.1 GCA_900557355.1 uncultured Bacteroides sp. | reverse complement strand
CTCAAAGCAGCCAGACCGCTTTGTTTGTTGTTCTTCCAAGCTTCGAATTTAGCTTCTGCTTCAGCTTCGCCAAATGCGCCCTTGGTAACACCACCCATGAGGTGCTTTTTCATGTAAACGCCTTCGCGTGACAAGATGTTACGAACAGTGTCAGTCGGTTGTGCACCTTTCATAACCCAGTCAAGTGCGCGGTCGAACTTCAAATCTACTGTGGCAGGATTGGTGTTCGGATTGTACGTACCAATCTTCTCAATAAATTTACCATCACGTGGTGCTCTTACATCTGCAATAACGATAGAGTAGAAAGCGTAGCTCTTACGTCCATGTCTTTGCAATCTGATTTTTGTTGCCATTTTAAATAATGTTTTAAATAAATGATTTGAATTATGCTACTATCTCGTAATAGCGGCTGCAAAGGTATGGTTTTTATTTTGATTGACAAAGAGTTCGCTCGTTTTTTCTATGAGGCCGTTGTATTTCGGGCAATTGTATTACCTTTGTCGCCACGAAAACGATAACTGCTATTATGAAGCAAAAACTACTACTTGGAACTATTATTGCGTTGTTATTTGGAGCTTGTGGCCGTACTGACGTTCGTTTGCACCGTGCGGATGAACTGGTAGAACAAAACCAGAAAGACAGTGCAAGCCTGATACTTGCCGGAATAAAGCACCCGGGATCTTTTTCTAAATCCGATCGCGCCCTTTATGCTTTGCTGGCTGCCGAAGTGGCCCGTAATGAGGAGCGTTTGGATGAAATCGACACTTTGCTTACTGTAGCTTTGGATTATTACCGTGCTTCTGTGGATAGTGTGCATCTAGTTCGTACCTTGTTTTGTGCGGGGCAGGTGGCACGTTCTTTTCAGCGCAATGAAGAGGCGATGAAATTTTTTCTGGAGGCTTTGCCCTATTCGGAGGGGCAACAAGTGGGTGATTACTGGCGGTATTTAGTAAATACCTGGGCGGGGATAGTGGCAGCAAAAGAACGTCTGTTTGAGGATAAAATACGATATTCGCAGAAAGCGCTGGAGATAGCCCGTCGCATGAAGAATGCTTCCTATGAATGTCTTTCACTGGGAGACATCGCTTACGGTCACCTCTTCTCCGGCCGGTATGACAGTGCCTTGCATTATACTGAAGTCATGCACGAAATTGTTCTTCGTGATTCTTTGACGAGCCAGTTACCTTATATATATACGCGTTTTCAGGGAATTTATACTCAGAAAGGAGACTATGCCCTTGCTTTGCAATATGTGGATAAGGCTCTCCGGCATCGTGCACCCGCGGATTCTGTGAATATCACCGGCCATTATGCCGAAAAAGCCGCGATGTTCGGCAAACTGGGACAATATGATTCTGCCTACTATTACTTTCATAAATCCGAACCTTGTCCTGACCCTTTCACCCAGGAAGCCCGTTACTATAATATGGCAGATACTTACTATGCCATGAAGCGTTATAAAGATGCTTATGAATGCCTTTTGCGATACACTCAGATAGATGACTCCATAAAAGCTGCCACCAAAAGTTCCGAATTGATAGCTTTGCAGAGTCTTTATCAGCATGAACGGCTTCGGGCGGATAATCTGCGTTGGCGTGCGCAGGTGGCCGAGCATAAACACCGGGTGTATTGGATTATAGCCGTATCCGTAACTCTTCTGTGGGTAGCGGGAGGTATTTATTTGATTTTTTACCGTCGTAATCGTCGCCGTCTGATTATCCAGCAGAAGCAGCTTATCGGTCAGCAGGAACAAATCATTGCCCAGCAAGAGGAACTGCGCCATCGCAGTGAAGAACATCTGGGGAATTTGCAAAAGATAAATGAGCTTCAGCAGAAAGAGGGAGAATTGAAATGCGCCTTTTTCCGGCAACTGAATTTTAGCATTTTGCAGCAAATTGGGGAGATCAGAAAGAACGGTAACATCATCTTTTCGGATAAGGACTGGGATGTGATAACTGAGAATGCCGATGCTATATTCAATAATTTCACTTTGCGTTTGCAGGACTCTTATCCCGAACTGAACAAAGAAGATTTGCGCTATTGCTGTATGGTGAAAATGCAATTATCACAGTCTGAAATGGCGCAGATCATGCACCTGGAAAAGGATTCCGTCAAGAAGCGCCTCAAACGTATTCGCGTTGATAAAATAGGCTCGGGGAGTGGCATGACTTTGGAAGAATTACTGCGGAATTTCTGATTTGTCCCCCTGGCTTTTAAAGAATAAATTCTACTTATTTAACTGAATGCCAGACTTGTAGTTGGTGCTTTTTATCCTCTTATTTGTCCCCCGGTTTTATTTTCCGGTTTCATTGTTACCCCTTAATTTTGCGGCATAAACAAAATTAAGAACACACATGAGTATGACAATGAAAAAAGTTTTAGCTATATGCCTATTACTGGTATGTACTTTTCCTCTATTAGCTCAGAAAATCTATCAGGTTAATGAGGTTTCCGAAATAAATCTGGGTGACGGACGCTTTCTCTACCGTGATGCCAAAAAGGAAAGACCTTTGAACGGTGAATTCCGTATAATAAACGGCTATCGTTCGCAATATGTGCAGGCGGAATTCAAGGAGGGTATGTTCGATGGAAAATATCAGGAATATTCCCGCAATGCACTTCGTCGGGAAGGTTCTTATAAGGAAGGGCGTAAAAACGGTTTATTCCGTGAATATGTGGGCGGTGCACTTACCCAGGAGTACACTTTCCGCAATGACACCCTTGATGGGGCGGTTATTTCTTATTTCCAAAATGGAAAAGTATCCCGTTCTGCATTCTTCAAAAACGGTAGGGAGCATGGCAATTTTAAAGAATATAACCATGAGACCGGTGAAGTGCGCTCGGACAATAACTATGAAGATGGTTTGGAGCATGGCCGGCAGTGGGCTTATCTGCAAGCCAGATACGACTATACCAGGACTTATACCTGTGAGCATGGCAAACGTATGGGAAAGTATGAGGAGCGCTTTGTTGATACAGACACTCCGAAGGTGCTGGGGCAATATGAAAATGGGATGAAGACCGGCTGCTGGTTGGAATTCAATGACCTGGGTGATACGCTTTCTGTTGAAAACTATGCAAACGACTTGCTGGATGGTGAAAAAGTAGTCTTTGCCGGTGGTGTACGCGAAGAAATACAGCATTACAAAGCCGGAAAGAAAGACGGACTTTTTGTTCTATTGGATTATTCTACCGGTAAGCCAAAACGCGAAACGAATTATAAGAACGGACGGAAAAATGGTACGGAGCGTGTTTGGGTAACCAGTAATCGTAATGATTTCATTGAGACTTATACTTATGTCAACGACCGTAGGCATGGCCCATACGAAGCTGTTTATCAGGAAGACAAGCAGCAGAACATCAAAGCGGGTACTCTGAAAAGTAAAGGGCAGTACCGGAGTGACAGCCGCTCGGGACATTGGATCTCTTATGATACCACCGGAAAGATTGAGAAAGAATGGGATGAATAAAACACTTATTATAAACTATTTAAAAATTGAATGTAAAATGAAAATCTTAGTATCATTATCTGTTGCAGGTCTTTTGTTGCTTGCTTCGTGTGGCGGTAAAGGCAAGGATGCAGCCTCTATGAGTTATAGTCAGGAAGATGCGAATGAAGTTATCGCTTACTACAACATCACTGTCGATTTGATGAAAAAACTCGTAACGACGGATGACATTTCCAAAACGCTGGCGTACATGAAAAAAGACGGTAAAGGCTTTGTTATAGCTCCCATCGTCAATCGCTCTTATTTTCAGGCTAAAGATACGACGGCATTACTAAATCCGGGCAACTGCTTCCCGGATGCGGTACGTGATAGTTTGAAAATGCTTTGTCTGGCTTATATGGATGCGTCAAACAAAGTGTATGCTAATTATGAAGAGTATTGCCAATATATTAAGGCAGAAGACTATAAGGACGACAAGTATGCCAAGGGGCGTGAAATAGCTGCCGATCAGGAAGAACAGGGAAAGCGGATACAGGAACTTCGTACGCAGTCTTATGCTTTGGTGACGCCTTATGCCGATAAGGCAGAAGAGGCGACTTTAAAGGATAATCCTCTGAAAGATCATATCATGGCTGGAAAAGCATTGATTTCTTCTTTGGAGGCAGTGCTTGAAGGTTATGATTCGGATGTTGCCAAAGAGCGAATGCAGTCTTTGTATGATGCTGTGAATACTCAGAAAGAGGCGGCTTCAAAGGTAGAGAAGTTGAAAGACTATTCCAGTGAAATGATGAGTTATGAAGACATGGTTAACGATACTGATAAGTTCCTGGGTGAGCTTCGCAAACTGTTGCGCAATGGGAAGTTTACCGAAAGCGGATATAAGGAATTGCTTTATAACTATAATCATGTAATCGACGATTACAATCGCTTCATAAATTGAGGGTTATAGCATTAAAAAAAGGATGGATTTCATCAGAAATCCATCCTTTTTTTTAATAACGTATTATCGTGAGAATAATTAATTCTTCGGTAATGCTTCTTTAACTACCATCGGACGGCCTCCGTATTCAGCACCGTTCAATGCATTGATAGCGTTAGATGCTTCTGAAGAATCCGGCATTTCGATGAATGCGAATCCTTTAGATCTTCTTGTTTCACGGTCAGTGATGATTCTTACTGAGTCTACTGTTCCGTACTCTTCCATAACTTCTCTTAAATCTGATTCTTTAACCCTGTAATTCAGGTTACCTACATACAAATTCATAAATCTAAATAAAATAATAAATTAATAATTCAATAAACAAAGTTTTTGGAAGTTGTTAGGTCAGAGATGGAAATACTCAATACAGAGGAAATACATACGTGAAATAATCAAATCAAATAAACTTCTTTATTGTTCGGGCACAAAGTAACGCATTCTATTTCAATAATGCATCATCTTTTACCATATTTTTTTGCGATAATTTCATTTTTTGCCGAATATGGGCGAATATTTACGAATATCGTTTCGGATATCTCACTAATATTGCCAATAATGCACAAATTCCCATTGTAAACGGATAGTACAAGCTGCCGATGATACTGATGGGAGAGATGCCTGCCAATCCGGCGGCAATGAGTAGTTGCGCACCGTAAGGAATGATGCCTTGTACCAGGCAGGAGAATGTGTCCAGGATGCTGGCCGTCTTCCGGCGATCCAGGTGGAAACGTTGGGCAATGTCTTTGGCTATCGGTCCGGTGGTAATAATGGCGATGGTGTTGTTTGCCGTACAGAGGTTGGCGATGCTGACAAGTGCGGCGATGCTCAGTTCCGCCCCTCGTTTGCCTTTTACATGGCGCGTCAGGCGGGAGATGATGAAGTCGATTCCACCATTGTAACGGATCGTTTCCAGCATACCACCGGCAAGCAGGGTGATGATAATCAGTTCACCCATTCCTGTGATGCCGGTTCCCATGGAGCCGAACCAGTCAAAGAAAGCTGAACTCAAGTCTGTTCCGCTTGTGAAGATACCGATGATACCTGTACTCAGGATACCTAAAAGCAGGACTAACATTACATTTACCCCTGCCACAGCTGTGCCCAGCACGATGAGGTAGGGGATAACCTTTATCCATTCTATCTCTTGTGTTTGTGCAGGAGCTGTGATGTACAATCCCTGGAATATATAAATGCAGAGCACAATCAGTGCTGCCGGGACCACAATCATGAAATTTACGCGAAATTTGTCCCGCATCACACAATCCTGTGTCTTGGTGGAAGCTATGGTGGTGTCCGAAATAAACGAAAGATTATCTCCGAAGAATGAACCGCCCACTACAATGGCAACCATATATGGCAGGTCGATTCCAGTCTTTTCCGCTAATCCGATGGCTACAGGGGTGAGGGCTACAATCGTTCCCACACTGGTGCCTATGGAAAGTGAGATGAAACATGCGGCTATAAAAATACCTGCCAGTAGCAGGTTATCCGGCAGAATACTCAGGGTGAGGTTTACTGTGGCGTCGATTGCTCCCATTTGTTTGGCGCTTTGGGCAAAGGCTCCGGCAAGAATGAATATCCATATCATCAATATGATATTCTTGTTGCTGGCTCCCACGGAGAATTGATACACTCGTTTTTCCAGGCTCAGTCCGCGCGTCAGTGCAATGGCATAGCAGGATGACAGAAGAAATGCGACTGTAATGGGTACCTTATAGAAATCATTTACAATCAGTGACGTCACTAGGTAAAGACATAAAAATACTGCCAGCGGGCTTAGTGCCCACCATCCACCCTTTCGTTTATTTGTTGTATCTGTCATCTTACTATATATTTATGAATAAAGTGTGATAAAGGAATAGAGTGAAC
>USSR01000416.1 GCA_900557355.1 uncultured Bacteroides sp. | reverse complement strand
ATTCATTCTTTTCAAAGTCAATGACAGGAGTGGTTTTCATCCGGGCAGAAGCAACGTGATCTTCCAAGCGGTTGATAATATCGCTCATTTCCGTAAAATAGGAGAAACCTTTAAACTGCCTCAACACTTCCACGGCTTCCGACATCGTTTTCAGGTCTTGTTCGTTCAGCGGAGTTTGTGTAATGCTGTATTCCGGATCTTCGTATTTATAGTATTTATTTTCGTACACCACAATCGGAGCGTTATAACCCAGCTTCTCGCTGCGCATCATCTGTATATCCATTTGTACGGTACGTTTGCTTATGCCTTTATCGATGCCTTCGTATTCATAAAGAGCATCCGAGCAAGCATCTACCAAATCTTCCAACGTCCAGCGTCGATAAGGATTACGCAGACAGTTATCAATTGTTTTATAACGGATTAAGGCATTTCTATTTGCTGGCATAAGTAGAAGAATAAAGATTGGTTTCAAAAGTAGAAAAATAAATTCAGGAAAACAAAGAGGTTAGCGGTCTTTATTCTTGTAATATCTCCATAAACAGGTATATTTTTCTGTTACATTTCTTTTTTTCTTTCCGATTAATTCGATTTTAAGTCTTTATTAATTCGATTTTGTGGAGTTTATTAATGGATTCCTCTTTATTTTGCCGAAAAATAATTTTCAGCTATGAGGAACTCAATTGTATATTTTTGCTTGTTGGTTTGTTGCATTACTGTAAGGGCGGAAGAACTAAAACTTTGGTATAGTCATCCGGCTGAAGAATGGGTGGAGGCTTTACCTTTGGGAAATTCCCGTTTGGGAGCTATGATATATGGCAATCCGTTCGAAGAGGAAATACAGTTAAATGAAGAAACAGTTTGGGGAGGCAGTCCATATAGGAATGATAATCCGGAAGCTTACGGCGTTTTGTCTGAAGTGCGAAAGCTTATTTTTGCAGGAAAAGAGATTACCGCAGAAAAGTTATGGAAAGAACATGCTTTTACCAAACAGAATGGGATGCCTTATCAAACTGTCGGTAGTTTGAAGTTGCACTTTCCTGGTCATGAAAAGTATACCGGTTATTACCGGGATTTAAACATTGAGAATGCGGTGGCTACCGTTTCTTATAAAGTGGGAGATGTGACCTATACACGTACTTTATTTACTTCTTTGGCAGATAACGCCTTAATTATACATTTGGAGGCGGACCGACCTCATTCTATCGCATTCGAAGCATCTTATAGCACACCGTTTGAAGAAAGTGCTGTAATTGCGAGCAAGAACCGATTGACTTTATCTGCAAAAGCTTCTGCACACGAAGAGGTTCCGGCTGCCATTCGTTTGGAGAGTCAGGCGCGTATAAAAACTTCCGGTGGTAAGGTTGAGAGTGATAACGGAAAATTGATAGTGACGGAAGCGGATGTGGTGACTATTTATGTTTCGGCAGCTACTAATTTTGTGAATTATCAGGATGTCTCTGCCAATGAGAGTAAAAGGGTGGACGTGATATTGAATCAAGTTGGAAAAAAGTCATATAGACAACTTTTGGACAGCCATATCGGGAAGTATCAACAACAGTTCGGAAGGGTTAAACTAGACCTGGGACATTCACTTGCTTCACAAAAAGAAACTCCGGTCCGTCTGAAAGAATTTCGTGAAGGAAAAGATCCTGCTTTAGTCACACTCATGTTCCAGTTTGGACGTTACTTGCTTATCTCGTCTTCGCAGCCCGGAGGGCAACCTGCCAATTTGCAGGGAATTCGGAAAATACACAATAAATATCAATACTGAGATGAATTATTGGCCGGCTGAAATAACTAACTTGCCGGAAACACATGAGCCGTTGTTCAGGCTAGTGAATGAGCTCGCTGAAACAGGTAAAAAAACAGCGCAGACTATGTACCATTGCAATGGTTGGGTGGCTCATCATAATACTGACATATGGAGAGCGACAGGACCGGTGGACGGCCCTTTTTACGGGACATGGCCGAATGGAGGAGCCTGGTTAAGCCAGCATTTGTGGCAACATTATCTTTATACCGGAGATAAGGACTTCCTGATTAAGAATTATCCGGTATTGAAAGGAGCTGCTGACTTCTATATGGATTTCTTGGTGGAACATCCTCAGTATCATTGGCTGGTGACTATTCCATCTATATCTCCTGAACAAGGAGCGCCAGGAAAGGAAACAAGCTTGACAGCCGGCTGTACAATGGATAATCAAATTGTATTTGACGTGTTGAGTAATACTCTGCAAGCTGCAAAGATTGTAGGAGAAGATATAGTTTATCAGGATAGAGTTAAAAAAGTACTGGATCGTTTGCCGCCGATGCAAATAGGTAAGTATAACCAATTGCAGGAGTGGTTGGAGGATGTGGATGATCCCCAAAGTGATCATCGGCATGTATCTCATTTGTATGGCTTGTATCCAAGTAATCAAATATCCCCGTATGCGCATCCTGGGTTATTTCAGGCTGCCAAACGTTCGCTGCTCTATCGGGGGGATATGGCGACGGGATGGTCTATCGGTTGGAAGATTAATTTATGGGCACGTCTTTTAGACGGCGATCATGCCTATAAAATTATAGGGAATATGCTTAACCTGGTGGAAGAGGGGAATCCGGACGGCCGGACCTATCCTAACTTGTTTGATGCACACCCTCCTTTTCAGATAGATGGTAACTTTGGTTTTACGGCAGGAGTTGCGGAAATGCTGCTTCAAAGTCATGATAATGCTTTGCATCTGTTACCGGCTTTGCCAACAGCTTGGCAGAAGGGGCATATATCTGGTTTGGTGGCTCGTGGCGCTTTTGAGGTTGATATGAGTTGGGAAGGAGGAGAACTGTTGGCTGCTACTATTTTATCCCGTATCGGAGGTAATTTACGTATCCGAACCTATGTACCTCTTGAGGGGGAAGGATTGAAAGAAGCGGAAGGCGAGAACTCCAATCCTTTCATGAGCAGTGCTGATATAAAAGAGCCTTTGCTGGCATCGGAATTGTGTCCGCAATATCCTATGCTGTATAAGGTTTATGAATATGATATAGTGACAAAAGCAGGAGGTGAATATATCATCCGAAGAAAAAGATAATATAACGTGAAAAACAAAGGTATATGGTAAAAAGATTTAATTGGTTAGTTTTTTGTCTATTGTTTTCAGTAGGTATGATGGCAAAAAGCGGGGGTAGGCAATATAACTCTTACAAAGGGTTAGTGATGGCCGGTTACCAGGGGTGGTTCAATGCCCCTGGTGACGGTTCCGGCCGTGGATGGCATCATTATAATGGTAGTAACGGTTTCCGTCCCGGTTCTTGTTCTGTGGATTTCTGGCCGGAAGTGTCGGAATATAAGAAAC
This sequence comes from uncultured Bacteroides sp., assembly GCA_900557355.1. Taxonomy (GTDB): domain Bacteria; phylum Bacteroidota; class Bacteroidia; order Bacteroidales; family Bacteroidaceae; genus Bacteroides. The sequence continues at coordinate 2,971 of USSR01000416.1, read as the reverse complement.
TTTATAAGACGGAGTTTACTTTTGCAGACGGCAAACCGGCATCTGTTTTCTCTTCTTATGACGAGTCTACGGTTGATCTTCATTTTAAATGGATGAAACAGTATGGACTGGATGGAGTGTTTATGCAACGTTTTGTAGCAGAGATTCGGAACGAGAGTGGTTTGAAACATTTTAATAAAGTGCTAAATTCGGCAATGAAATCGGCAAATAAGTACGAACGCGCTATCTGTGTGATGTATGATTTGAGTGGAATGCAGCTGGGAGAAGAAAAACTATTATTAAAAGATATTGATGAAATAGCAAAGCGTTATTCATTGAAAGATCATGCAAAAAATCCCTCATATTTGTATCATAACGGAAAACCGTTGGTTACAGTATGGGGAGTAGGATTTAATGATAACCGCAGTTATGGGTTGAATGAAGCTGAATATATTATTGATGGTCTGAAATCTCAGGGGTTCAGTGTTATGCTCGGAGTGCCTACTCAATGGCGCAAGCTGGAAGGGGATACGGAATCAGATCCACGCTTGCATGAACTAATCAGAAAATGTGATATTCTGATGCCTTGGTTTGTGGGGCGCTATAATGAAACGACCTATCCCAAGTATCAGAAACTGGTGGAAGAGGATATTCAGTGGGCTAAAAAGAATTTAGTCGATTATGCTCCTTTAGTTTATCCGGGTTTTTCATGGGGAAATATGAAAGGGAAAGAACATAATTCGTTTATTCCCCGTAATAAAGGCTCTTTTCTTTGGAAACAGCTGATGGGGGCTATTCGTGCAGGTGCTGAAATGATTTATGTAGCTATGTTTGATGAGATAGACGAAGGGACAGCCATCTTTAAGTGTGCCAAGAAAGTTCCGGTAGGAGAAAGTCTGTTTGTCCCTTTGGAAGAAGAAGTGGAAAGCGATCATTATTTGAAACTGGTTGGTGAAGCCGGCAAGGTGTTGCGTAAGGAAAAGGCGGTAGCGTTTGATGCCAGTTTGAATCCTGTAGCTCCGAATCCTTTTATCCGGCATATGTATACAGCTGACCCTTCCGCACATGTATGGGCAGACGGGCGGCTGTATGTATATGCTTCACATGATATTGCTCCTCCACGTGGCTGTGACTTAATGGACCGTTATCATGTTTTTTCTACTGACGATATGGTGCATTGGACAGATCATGGTGAGATATTAAATTCCTCCCAAGTGCCGTGGGGACGTAAAGAAGGAGGATTTATGTGGGCGCCGGATTGTGCTTATAAGAACGGAACTTACTATTTTTACTTTCCGCATCCGAGTGAAACGAATTGGGACAATAGCTGGAAGATAGGAGTGGCCACGAGTTGTAGACCGGCTGAAGGATTTGAAGTCAAAGGTTATATTGAAGGAATGGATCCATTGATTGATCCTTGTGTTTTTGTAGATGATAACGGACAGGCGTATATTTATAATGGTGGCGGTGGTATCTGTAAAGGTGGCAAACTGAAAGACAATATGATGGAACTGGATGGACTGATGCAGCCGATGGAAGGATTGGAAGACTTCCATGAGGCAACCTGGGTACATAAATATAATGGTAAATATTATTTGTCTTATTCCGACAATCATGATGAAAATTGGAATGACGGCGTGAAAGGAGACAACAGGATGCGATATGCTGTCAGTGATTCGCCATTGGGACCTTGGGAGTCGAAAGGTATTTATATGGAACCGACGGATAGTTATACCAACCACGGCTCAATTGTGGAGTTTAAAGGGCAATGGTATTCTTTTTATCATAATAGTGCGTTGTCCGGTCACGATTGGCTTCGTTCTATTTGCGTGGATAAGTTATACTACAATCCGGACGGAACAATACAGATTGTAAAACAGACAAAATAAGAGAGTAAATTCAGTTAGAAAGTAATAATTATATAAACCATAAAAAACATGAAGAACAAATTAAAGTGGATGATGGCTGTGGGTATGTTATCATGCTCGGTAGCAATGGCCCAACAGCAAAGTGATATCATGTCTGTGTCTGCTTCAACAAACGTGGAGAATGCAGCTTTGGCTTTTGATAAAAATATGAAAACGATGTGGACGTTGCCTTCTCAGGCTTTGAAGTCCGGGCAGTGGTTGATGTTTACTATCCAGCAGCCTGGAGACGTTTACGAACTGGAGCTTCAGATGCAGGGAATTAATAAAAAGGAATTGAAAGACGCATTGGATATCTTTGTCACTTACGACCCGATGAATCTCGGAAATCCGATAAGCTACCAGATACTTGGAAATGAAAAACAGATGAAAGTCAAGTTTGCCGCTCCTAAATACGGTGCTCACGTAAAACTGGACTTTAAACCGAGTAAATTGGATAAACCTTTTTCTTTAAAGGAGATATCAGTGCTTGTGGCAGAGAAAGTGTTGAAGGATAATAAAGGAGAAGTAACTGATCGTCGCTATATGGATGCGTCACTTCCGGTAGAAGAACGCGTTGAAAGTTTGTTGGCTGTGATGACTCCGGAAGACAAAATGGAACTGATCCGTGAAGGTTGGGGGATTCCCGGAATACCTCATTTGTATGTGCCGCCCATTACGAAAGTGGAAGCTGTGCATGGTTTTTCTTATGGTAGTGGTGCCACTATATTCCCTCAAGCTTTGGCAATGGGGGCTACCTGGAATCGGAAGTTGACGGAAGAAGTAGCGATGGTAATTGGAGACGAAACAGTAGTTGCTAATACAAAACAGGCATGGTCGCCGGTGTTGGACGTTGCACAGGATGCCCGTTGGGGACGTTGTGAAGAAACATTTGGTGAAGACCCGGTATTGGTGTCACAAATAGGTGGTGCATGGATAAAAGGGTATCAATCCAGAGGACTGTTTACTACTCCGAAACATTTTGGCGGACATGGTGCTCCTTTGGGTGGACGTGACTCACATGATATCGGTTTGTCGGAACGTGAAATGCGTGAAGTACATTTGGTTCCATTCCGTCACGTCGTTCG
>USSR01000415.1 GCA_900557355.1 uncultured Bacteroides sp. | reverse complement strand
TTGGATGGAGTAGCGCAAGGAGGGCCGATAATGACTCCGGACAAATATATCATCAATAGTGCTATGGATGGCAGACAATACATCTATTCCTTGCAGTTGGGTTTATCTTATAAAATAACTGATTGGCTTTCGGCTTTTGCCGGTGCCCGTATGAATTATTTTTCAGGAGGTTATGAGGGATTCCTGGATGCTAAAGTGGGAGATACAGACTTAATGAATTTGGCTTTGGACTGTGACCAGACAGGTTGGGGATTAACTCCGGTGATAGGCGTGGATGTAAAATGGAACAAGTTGAACATTGGAGCTAAGTATGAGTTCAAGGCTAACATGAATATTGAAAATAAAACTCATAAATTGGACTATCCTGCCGAAGCTGAAGCTTTGATAGGCAACTATAAAAACGGTGTCAATACTCCGAATGATATTCCTTCCATGCTTTCGGTAGCAGTGGCTTATGAGTTTCTTCCAGTACTGCGTGCATCTGTAGAATATCACTTTTATGATGATAAGAAAGCAGGTATGGCAGATGGCAAGCAGAAGTTTTTGACTAAGGGGACTAACGAATATCTGGCAGGTATTGAATGGGATGTGACCAAACAATTGTCGTTAAGTTGTGGTGGACAAATTACGGATTACGGATTGTCCGATAACTTTCAGAGCGATACCAGTTTTTCTTGCGATTCCTATACATTAGGCTTCGGGGCGAAGGTGAAATTGAGTGAGAGAGCAGCTTTGAATGTGGGTTATATGTGGACTACTTACGAAGATTATAAGAAAGAATTCTCAAATTATAATGGTACAGGATTACGTGGTACCAATGTATATAGTCGTACCAACAAAGTATTTGGTCTTAGCATTGACTACAGATTTTAAATAGATTCGATCTTTATAGAAAAACCAAGTTAATAATGATAGGGGGAGATAGCATTTCAAATGCTGTCCCCCTTTTCTTTTTTATACCATAAAATAATCTTTTAATCTAGAAAGTTTGCGTATCTCAGGATATTTTGCGAATATTGTCCCAAGTTAGCATTAAACGAGATACGAAGAAATGTAGTTTAGTTTTTAGGACTTGACTTAAAAACCCAGTTTATGACTCTCGACGATCAAAAGCACATAATAAGTTTATGGATACAATTTTTGGATGGAAATGAAAATGCATTTTCCCAATTGTATTGTCTGTTTCTTGATGATTTGTTAACTTATGGTCGTAGAGTTGGGGGAGATAATGAAATGGTAGAAGACCTGATTCAAGATTTGTTTTTGAAGCTTTATCAGAAAAAGATAATTCTTGAGGATAATACGAGATTGCGCCCTTTTCTGTTTCGAGCATTAAAAAATTTGATTTATAACCAACTACTTCGTAATGCGAAACTTCAACCGTTGCCGGACTATGACTTCGCTTTTGATTTGAATTATACGATTGATGAACAACTATCTTTAACGCAAGACCAAGGATTATCAGATGAAATTCATCACATTTTAAAAGGGCTTACCGGACGTCAGAAAGAGATTATTTATCTTCGCTTTGTGCATGAAATGAGTTTTGAAGAAATATCAGAGATAATGGAGATTAATATTCAGTCAGCAAGGAATCTTTTAACCCGTTCTATGGAGAAACTCAGGAAAGAAGTTTCATCTACTACTATTTTATTTTTCATTTATATGATTTCTATATAATTGTATTACAGATTATTATAATATGCTTCTCGTTATTTTTCATTCTGCTGATTATTTTCTTTGAAAAAAAACATTTCCTATGAGTATAAAATCATCGGTTCATTTGTCATAGTAGAAAATAAAGCAGAAAATGGCTCAATTTACTTATAAAGGATCTGAAGAATTCTTATTGGATGATGATTTTTTCCAATGGGCAAGATACGGTTCTTCTGATAATGGATTTAATCTTGAATCCTATAAACTTCAGCATCCCGGTTGCGAAGAAAAGATAGAATTGGCTGTTGCAATGGTTCGCAGTATGAAAGTGGTGGAAAATAGTAAACCTACTTCCCGGGAATATAAGATGCAAAGCTTCAACAAAATGATGAGTAAACTTCAACAGCAACCTTCACAGCCAGTACAGTCTTATAGAAAAACATTTCCTTACCGGAGAATTATGACTTACGTGGCAAGTGTGGCAGCCTTATTGTTTGTCTGTTTGGGAACTTATTATGTTCTATCCAGATCAGGATTACAGGAAACTACCGATGTTACAGTCCATATAATTGATTCTTTAAGTCATTCAGGACAAGTACAAATTATCTTAGATGGTAAACAAGCAGTCACTTTGGATAAAAATAATGCTGAAATTCGGGTGGATGAAGATGGTGCAGTAACAGTGGACAAACAATTGGTTGCTGCTTCCAAAGGAAATAAAGTCTCGGTGAACCAGATAGTAGTGCCTTATGGAAAGCGTTCCAAAATAATTCTTCCGGATGGTTCTTCATTATGGATAAACTCCGGATCATGTATTTCTTACTCTTCAGATTTTGTGGCAAAAAGAAAACTGAATGTACAAGGAGAGGTTTATTTGGATGTCCGGAAAGATGCTGCGCACCCTTTTGTGGTAAAAACGAACCGTTTGGAAGTTACCGTACTAGGTACTTCATTCAATGTAACTGATTATGCAAAAGATACTGAAACGGCAGTTGTTCTTGTTCAGGGAAGTGTAGATGTAAAAGTGGACAATAAAGAAAAAAAACGTTTGGTTCCCAACCAGCGTCTCTCTAAAGAGAATGGTGTGGTAAAAGTGGATGAAGTAGATGTATATAATTACATTTGCTGGAAAGATGATGCAATGAACTTCGACGGGCAGAAACTCTCTGATGTTTTGAAATCACTATCGAGATATTATAACACAAAAATAGAAATATCAGGAAGCTTGAAAGATGAAAAATATTATGGAAGCCTTGATTTAAACTGTACACTTGATGAAGTGTTGGAATCCATCTCATTGGCTACGCCATTAAGTATAATCAGGCAAGGAGATGAGATATACATCACGCCTGAAAAATCAAAATGAAGTATAACCTTTTAAAAAGTAAGAAATGAAAAACATACCCCCTTAAAAAGAACAAACCGGATAATATCTGCGAAATATCATCCGGTTCAAATTAGAACTGAACATAACTCACCAAAGTTATAACCAATCTAACAATACAAAAATATGAAAAATAACTCTCAAATAAGGGCTAAAAGTAAATATTTAACCAATATTGGGCTTCGATTTTTACTTTTATGCATTCTTTTAACGTCTTATTTGCCGAAGGTTTCGGCAGAAGACGGATTTATGCTCCTTCAGTCCACGAATGTTACATTGAACTTGACGAATGTTTCTTTAGAGACTTTGTTTAAAACATTGGAAAGAAAGAGTAATTACGTTTTCTTCTTTAAAGAAAATGTTCTTCAAGAAAACGAAAAAGTAACAGTCAAAGCACAAAACGAGTCAGTTGTATCTATTTTGAATAGAATATTGCCTCCAAGACAACTGACATATACAGTAAAAGGAAGACAAGTGATTATTGTCCGCCTTCCCCGAAAAGAAGAAAGAAAATCAGAAACACCTGTAGAATTTAAAGAATACACTGTAAAAGGAACAGTCATTGATGCTACCGGACAACCGTTGCCGGGAGTTAATATAACCGTACAGGGTACTACTCAAGGAGCGACAACCGATCTTTCCGGTTCGTTTACACTACAGATAAAAGATAGCAAACGCGTTCTGCTTGTCGCATCCTATATTGGTTTTTCCACAAAGAAAGTCTGGGTGTCGGGTGAGACTCATTCTTTGAAGATCATGCTTGAAGAAAGCTCGGCATCTTTGAATGAAGTGGTAGTTGTAGGTTATGGTACGCAGAAAAAGCTGAATCTGACAGGAGCCGTAACAACTGCTTCCGGTGAAATTCTTGAAAATCGTCCTATTGGTAATATTGCTCAAGGACTTCAGGGTATGGTTCCTAATCTAAATATAACTTTCAATAGCGGCCAGCCGAATCAAGCTGCCAAGATTAATATCCGTGGTAATACATCTTTGAATGGCGGTAATGCTTTGATTTTAGTAGATGGGGTTGAAATATCCGATTTGTCATTGGTTAATCCGCAAGATGTAGAAAGCGTTTCAGTTCTGAAAGATGCTTCCGCGGCTGCTGTATACGGAGCGCGTGCAGCTTTCGGTGTGATGCTTGTTACTACTAAAAAAGGAAAGCGTAATCAGAAGACACGGGTGACTTATAGCAATAACCTTTCATGGAGCTCACCTGCCCGTTTACCGGAGATGCCCCGTTCGGATGTCTGGGCACGTATGTGGAATAAGATTTCTGATTATGATTCTCCGGGAAGCTATTATTTTAATGAGAAGTTTATGAAGGCTTTGGATGCGCACATTGCTGACCCGGAACATAATCCGGCAATTCTGGTCGATACGGAAGGAATACAGCATTCCAGCTATACTCCCGCAACTCCGGGGTGGGCCTATGTCGGAAACACAGACTGGCTGGATGAGTTCTATAGAAAGTCTGCTTTTATGCAACAGCATAATGCCAGTCTTTCAGGTGGCACAGAACGCAACAACTATTATGCTTCTATCGGTTATAAAGACCAGTCCGGTATTTTTCGTTATGGCAATGATTCGTACAAACGTTTTAATCTGTCGTTCAACTTCGATACCAAGATTACTGACTGGCTGGATATGAGCTTCTCCACTCGAATGAGTAATATAAAGAATGATGAACCATATATGGACAATGGAGGATCGGATGCGGTAACCTGGTATTATGAAGTATATCGTATGTATCCCACATTATCTGTCTTTCTTCCGAATGGTGATTTTGCAGGTATTTATTTAAATGGTGGAAATTATAACATCATAGGTAAGATGGCCCTTGCCGGTCGCAATAAAAAAGAAACCTGGGACCAATGGTATACCGGACGTTTTGACCTTCATCCGATGAAAGGTTTGTCCGTTAAAGGTGATTATTCATGGAATCGTTATTCCACTGTCCAGAAGTTCCATCGTAAGGAAATGACACAGACGTTTCCGGAAGGAAGAGACCCTTATTTAGTGGAGACGCCTAACTATGTGAGAAATTATAATTCGAACAATATTTATCAGGCAATCAATGTATGGGCTGAATATAAGAAATCTTTCAATGATGTTCATAATCTTTCTTTAATGGCCGGTTACAATCAGGAAGAAAAAACATACGCTTCCACTTCATATACCATGACAGATTTGTATGATAATGAAATGCCTATATCCGATCTTGCCATCAACTATAAAGAAAATGAAGAAGGATCTGATATATGGAGGGTACAAGGTGCTTTTTTCCGGTTGAACTACGATTATCGCTCCAAATATTTGTTGGAGGTGAACGGACGTTATGACGGTTCTTCCAAATATGCCAAACATGACCGTTGGGCTTTTTTCCCTTCCGCTTCTGTAGGGTGGCGTATTTCTGAAGAGAAATTTTTCAAATCATTGAGCAAAGTGGTCGATAATCTAAAAATAAGAGCTTCTATTGGTGCTTTAGGAAATCAGATTACTGACGGTAACCATTCTTTCATGTCTATCATTTCAGGTAAGGTACTTACTAATTATATGATGGATGGTAAGATTGTGAATGGGTTGAATATACCTACTCTGCCTAGTATGGTTACTTGGGAGAAAGTTATAACAAAAGATATCGGGTTGGACTGGTCGTTGTTTAAAAACCGTCTGTTTGGTTCGTTCGACTTTTACGTGCGTGATACGAAAGATATGGTACGTTCCGTAACGTTGCCTGCTGTATTGGGAACTTCCGGTGGTAAGGAGAATATAGCAGATATGAGAACCGTTGGCTGGGAATTGGAAATGACTTGGAAAGACCGGATACAGAATGTACTAGGCAGTCCGTTGGACTACTCACTCACAGTCGGATTGTCTGATTATCAGGCAGAAATAACCAAGTATGATAATCCGAACGGCTCGTTGGCTTCCGGTATGTATCATAAAGGACAGAAGTTGGGTGAAATCTGGGGATATGTGACAGATGGATATATTCAGGACGATTTTGAGGCTGCGAAGATGAATTACCTACAGAAGTTTATTTCGAGCAAATGGTATCCGGGAGATATTCGTTATAAAGATTTGAATGGAGATGGTATTATTGATAAAGGCAAAGTGACGTTGGACAATCCGGGTGACCAGAAAGTGATAGGTAATTCTACCCCGCGCTATCGTTTTAATCTGCAAGGAGGAATTGGTTGGCATGGTTTTGATATACGTGCTATTTTCGAAGGTGTAATGAAACGGGATTTGTGGACGGGAAGTGATGTCTTTGC
>USSR01000414.1 GCA_900557355.1 uncultured Bacteroides sp. | reverse complement strand
TATTCCATAAAAATATAAAAAGGATTATTTCTTGAAGTAACGGTTGTAGAGTCCTTCGAAACCTTTACCGTGGCGAGCTTCATCTTTAGCCATTTCATGAACAGTGTCATGGATAGCATCCAGATTCAAAGCTTTTGCGCGAGTAGCAATACGCTTCTTGTCTTCGCAAGCACCAGATTCGGCATTCATTCTCTTTTCGAGGTTAGTTTTGGTATCCCATACACAGTCACCCAACAGTTCAGCAAATTTAGAAGCGTGTTCTGCTTCTTCCCAAGCATAACGTTTGAAAGCTTCAGCTACTTCGGGGTAACCTTCGCGGTCAGCCTGACGGCTCATAGCCAAGTACATACCAACTTCTGTACATTCGCCCATGAAGTGATTGTTCAAGTCTTTGATCATTTCGTCATCACAACCTTTAGCTACACCGATTACATGTTCGTCAGCAAAAGAAAGAGGACCATCTTCTGTCGTTTCTACAACTTCTACGAACTTGCTTGCAGGAGCTTTACACAACGGGCATTTCTCAGGAGCGGCATCACCTTCATATACGTAACCGCATACAGTACATCTAAATTTTTTCATTTTCTTTTTGATTTAATTGAATTAGTTATTCGTTTGTTCTTATAATAAAACGTTAGTCTTCTTTACATTGTTTACAGATTCCTTTGTAATAATAGTGGATTTCCTGCACTTCGTGTCCATCCATATCTGTATCTACCACTTGTCTTACAGTGTCATTGCACGCCAGATCATAAACTTTACCACAGCGTTTGCACAGGAAATGTGCATGTGGAGTAGTGTCGGCATCATAACATGTGTTACGCTCATCAATGGTCAGCGTCTGTGCAGCTCCTTGTTCGCTCAAAATTTTCAGTGTGTTGTAAACTGTTGTTTTTGAGAGCGTCGGTATAGTAGGAGATAGTGCTGTATAAATCTCGTCTACCGTCGGATGTGTGCGGTGCTCCATAAGATATTTCATGATGGCAATGCGCTGCACCGAAGGTTTGATATTATGTCCTTGCAATCGTTCTACTACTATTTCCATATTTTCTTAATTCAAACTTGTAATAATTACATTTTTATTTCGCTTGCAAAGATAAAGACTTCTTTGAATTTTCCAAAAGATTTCTAATCTTTTTTTGTTGTCTTGTTGTTAATAGTAGTTCTATTTTTAATTAATAGGTTGGTAAGGGAGCTCTATCCAGAACTCGGAACCTTTATTCACTTCAGAATGTATTCCGACAGTGGCATTCATCTTTTCAGCTATCATCTGGCAGATAGACAAGCCGAGTCCTGTGCCTTGCTTGAAGTTGTCCAGCTTTACAAAACGCTGAAAAATGGTTTGTTGTTTATCGGAGGAAATACCACAACCTGTATCCCGTACATAGAAACGGATTTTTCCGTCTTGGGGAGGATGATAACCAATGGTAATGCTTCCTTGATTGGTGTATTTGATAGCATTGGAGAAGTAATTTCCAAGTACTTGCATCAGACGGTTCTTTTCAGTATGGATATAGCATTTCTTCATGCCGAATTCTGTTACACACTTCACGTTTGCCGGCATTCTGAAACGGAAAGCATCCTCAAGTTTACGGATACAGCTGTTTACGTCTACATCGGTGTAGCAGAAGTCCAGTAAACCGGCTTCTATTCTTGACAAATCAAGGATGTCGTTTATGAGTTGTAATAACAGGTAATTGTTATCTTCTATAATTCTGATGTATTCATGATTTTCCGGTGTGTCTGTTGTCTCAGCAAGAATACTGGAAAAACCAACAATTGCATTGAGAGGAGTACGTATCTCATGGCTCATGTTGGCAAGAAAAGCAGACTTTAACCGGTCGGATTCTTCAGCACGTTCCTTAGCTTGAATGAGTTCCTTTTTATGTCTTTGGGAATGGATATAGTAGAAAATATACAGAGCGATGAGTAGGACTATAAATAAGCCTGTCATCCAGATATAAGTTTTATATTGTTGATAGAAAGTAGGAGGCTGAAAGAAATAAACCGCATCTTTCGGATATAAGTTTTCGGGAATTTTACACCACTTCAGATCGGCGAAATTGAGATAGGTTTGTGGAATTCCACCATTTTGATAAGGAATGGAAGAGGCGGCTTCGCCTGATAAAATACGACCGATTAAAGACATTACTGTGTTTGTGAAATCATGGATGGAGATATAATGCCCGCCTACATATAAGTTTTCTTGGAGGTTTAAATCGGCTAATGTGAATACCGGAACTTCCAGGAAGCTGGGAAGTATTTTTTTAAGGTGATCCGATAAATAATAATTCTTATTGCTTCCATATTGTCGGAGCCAGGCATAATAGATGACCCCGGTCGTTTTTTTGTAGCTGGTAAGTGTGTCCAGTAATTCTTCAGTGCTTATTTGTTCAGAGGATAAAAGCTCCAGTTGCAGATTGGGAAAATCTTTTTGCATTACCTCTTTTATTGCCTGACGAGTAACAACGCTGATATAGCGATTATCGGAAATGAAAGCGATTCGTTTGACTTCCGGTTGAAGTTGCCGGATGAGTTCAAGAGTTTGCTTGATGTAATATGGCTGTTCCAGTACAGTGATATTGTAGTTTTTATTGAATTCCTCAATGGGAATACTGTTTTCTTCTGTGAGAGGAATCTTACTTAATAATGTTTGCAGGTCGGCTGGAACCTTTTTGCGGGAATAACAAAGAATAACAGGGATGTCTTTCCAGGGGCCATCGAAAATAGGTGCGCTGACCAACCATCCCGGGTCGCCAACAATTATGACTGCTTTTGGTGGAGTAGGATATGTCTGTAATATATTAGCTTGAGCTTGTCTGACCTCTTCTTCGCTTTTTAATACCGGGACCGTGAGAAAATAATTGTGTAGCTCTATGTTTTTATTATAGGGAAAACGTTTTTGGATTTCATTCAGAAAACCATGTATCCAAGCTTCTTCGGCATTGACGGAGCTAAGGAATAACACGTATTCTTTTTCTTTAGCAGAAACGGAAAGGCATTCGACTAATAATATTAGTGAAAGTAGCCATTTATGGAGTGAACTATGGAGCTTCATGAGTTTTGTATAACGTGCTTTAAAATGTGGCTAAAAGTACAAATAATCCGGGATATACGAAGTGAAAGAAATGATTATTTTGTGTTTGTGGATAAATAACTGTATTTTTGCCGTCAAATTTTATAAATGACATCCTTATGAATTACGGATATGTAAAGGTAGCGGCGGCTGTGCCCCGTGTGAAGGTGGCGGACTGCAAGTTCAATGCCGGAGAAATAGAAAAGGAGATAATCATAGCTGAAGGAAAAGGTGTGCAAATCATAGCCTTTCCGGAACTGTGTGTCACAGGATATACATGCGGCGATCTGTTTGCTCAGCAACTGCTGCTTGAAGAAGCAGAAATGGGGCTGATACATATTATAAGTAATACACGACAGCTGGACATAATAGCTATACTTGGTATGCCGATAGCGATGAATGGTGTATTGCTGAATGCAGCCGTCGTAATTCAGAAAGGAAAAGTGCTGGGTGTGGTACCTAAGACTTATCTTCCTAATTACAAGGAATTTTACGAGAAACGCTGGTTTACATCTGCTGTTGATGTTAGTGAGACTAGTGTACGCCTTTGCGGCCAACTGGTTCCCATGGGAGCCAATTTACTGTTTGAGATGGCAGATACGACATTCGGCATTGAAATCTGTGAAGATCTGTGGGCACCTATTCCGCCAAGTTTCTCACTGGCATTGCAAGGTGCGGAGATTCTGTTTAATCTTTCTGCTGATAATGAAGGAATTGGAAAGCATAATTATTTGCGCTCTCTGATTAGTCAGCAATCGGCACGTTGTATTGCCGGTTATGTATTCTGTTCGTGTGGCTTCGGAGAATCCACTACTGACGTAGTGTTTGCCGGAAACGGTTTGATTTATGAAAATGGCAGCTTAATAGAATATAGTAAACGCTTCTCTTTTGAGGGGCAAGTTGTTATCGGTGAGATTGATGTGGAACATTTGCGTATAGAAAGGCGTGTAAACACAACGTTTGCTGCCTGTCGGGCACATTGTGCACCGGAGGAAGCAGTACGTGTTTCTACGGAATATGTGAATAGTAAAGAACTGAACCTGACGCGACGTTTCGATCCGCATCCGTTTGTACCGCAAGGAACTGCTTTGAATGAGCGTTGTGAAGAAATATTTTCGATACAGGTTTCCGGTCTGGCACAACGTCTGGTGCATACGCGCGCTAAAAGTGCGGTGGTTGGTATTTCCGGTGGATTGGATTCTACCTTGGCACTGCTGGTATGTGTAAAGACCTTTGATAAATTGGGATGGTCCCGCAAAGACATTATAGGTGTGACGATGCCGGGTTTTGGCACCACTGACCGTACGCATACAAATGCGGTGGATTTAATGAACTCTTTGGGGATTACCGTGCGTGAGGTCAGCATCAAAGAAGCTTGTATTCAGCATTTCAAAGATATAGATCACGACATCAATGTACACGATGTGGTCTATGAAAATGCCCAGGCTCGCGAGCGCACACAGATATTAATGGATATTGCCAACCAGACTTGGGGAATGGTGATAGGTACGGGTGATCTTTCAGAATTAGCGCTGGGATGGGCAACTTATAATGGCGACCATATGTCCATGTATGGTGTGAATGGAAGTGTTCCTAAGACATTGGTCAAGCATTTGGTGAAGTGGGTGGCTGAGAATGATATGGATGCAGCTTCTCGTGCAACGCTACTGGACATTGTCGATACTCCGATAAGTCCGGAACTTATTCCGGCAGATGAAAATGGGAATATCAAACAAATCACGGAAGACTTGGTTGGTCCGTATGAATTGCATGATTTTTTCTTGTACTATTTCCTGCGTTGTGGTTTCCGCCCTTCCAAGATATTTTTTCTTGCAGCGCGTACGTTTAAGGATATGTATGATGAAGAGACCATTAAGAAGTGGTTGCAAGTATTCTTCCGCCGTTTCTTCAATCAGCAATTCAAACGCTCTTGTTTGCCGGACGGACCTAAGGTAGGTAGCATTTCTATCAGTCCACGTGGTGACTGGCGTATGCCGAGTGATGCATCATCAGAAATGTGGTTGAGGGAAGTGGAAAGTTTGTAGTGATGATATAATTTATTGATTATCAATAAATAGCATTTACATGTAATTTACCCCATAATGTAAAAGCATTTACCGCAGGATGTAACGACCTTTACCGCCTATTGTAACGGCTTTTACCTCGGCATGTAACGGCCTTTACCTCGGTATGTAACGATCTTTACTTCAGCATGTAAATGGAGTTACCGTGTGGAGTATACAATAAAGGAGTTATTATCTGCTGGAAGGCTGGTAATATTTACGGTAGATCGATTGAAATTCCTTGCTGTTGCAGAAGGTTTGTAACCATGAATTAAGACTGTCTAATAAAACAGGCGACTGTTTGCTGACTCCCCAAGAATAGAATTGTGTGAAACTGATATCTGTATTGATATCTATTTGCGGAAAACTATCTGAAACGATACGGGCAATACTTTCATCGCATACGGCATAGTCAATGTCACCATGGGCTACAAGAGCTATCAATTGTTCCGAACCGTATTTGTCTATTTCCTTAATATATATGGTATCTCCAATCTCGTTTCCCAGATTATGGATACGCAGGATGGATGGTGATCCTTTCACTACGTGCAAGGTTTTTCCAGCTAAGTCCAATTGACTTTTAACGAATATGGAATCAGTGGGGGAAGTAGCTTTTCTTTGTACGAGAATCTGTTTGTTCAGCACAATCGGAGTCGTAAGTAATAAGGAATCTTTCAATTCACTGGTAGCCAGAATGCCGTAAGCAATGACATCAAACTCTCCATCTGCCAGTCCTTTGAGTCGTTTATCGAAACTCATTTCCGGAGTGATAGCAGCTTTCCAGCCATGATCACGTGCAAAAGCTTCTATTAATTCATAGTGGAAACCGGATAAGGTATCTCCATCTACGTAAAAGCTGATGGAATTATACTCCGTAGCAGCGCGGATAATTTTCTCTGTAGCTATTTCTGCATAATCACGAGGATGTCCATGCTTCTTCTCTTTCTTTAAAAAGAAAGTAGTAATACAAGCAGCTATGATCCCCATTGCTACATATTTCAGAATATTGGCTTTCGATATTTTCATAAGGAAAGAGTTTTAATCGTAGAAGTTCCACGAAACACCGATTCTGAGAAGGCTCGGATTAATGGGGTAATGTGGTACAAGGAAAGAGTTACGTGTACCCATACCCTGATTTACGTGAGAATACATAGCGAAGAGGCGGGGGCGGCTCCGGAGGAGGGGGC